>NZ_JAFQQZ010000063.1 GCF_017410345.1 Methanobrevibacter sp. | reverse complement strand
TAAAAAAAAATAATAATTATCAAAAAATAATTTAGAAATAATATAAAATAAAGCAGAATAATTGATTATTCTGCAAAAAACCTTAATCATTGAAGCGTGCTTGGATCGATGGTTCCATTTAAAATGCCATCCACATATTCTTCATTGTACTTGAACTCTTCATCTGACATGTTCATTAATTCAGCCATTGAAGGAGCTTTCTTTGCATCCTTGAACTCGATGCTTTCAATCATTGGCTCAAGGTAATCCTTATACAACGGACAGAACAATGTGCCATCACATTCTGTCTTATTGTCATAAGCCATTACACTGATTGTATATGCAGTGCCATTGATATCCGCTTCACAAATGTATACATTAATGGTATTGTTGGTAGTGTTGGCATCTGCAGATGTCTTATTGTCAGTTATATCCTCATCCGGAACGGCTTGGGAATAGAAGATTTTCCAAGGCTGACCGTTATAGTTTCTTATTTCAGGTTGGCCTAATCCCTGCAATTGATAGACGTCAGTGATGAAATCACCATCCTTTACACAGGACATGTTATAGGTTATGTTATGTTCCTTATCCTCATAGGAATCTGTCCATCCTTTGGCAATGCCTGTTTCATTAATCTTATTTTGACTTACATCCCCAGAAAATGTTCCGGACATGAAATTATTGTCGAAATCTGTTGTAGGGCCCCCTAAAATATCAATGCCAAACACTTCAAATGCTGAAACAGCACTTAATGAAGCAATGATTATTGCTATGGCAGCTATTGCAAGAACAGCCATTCTCTTATTGTTCATAGTTTTCCTCCATATTTTAGAATATTCATGATTAAAATTTAAGATTAAAAATTTTTTTGATTAGAATTTAAAATTAAAAAAATTATTTGATTAGAATTTAAAGATCAGGAATCGGCCAAAGTGAAATTAGGCCTGAACTTGGAACTTCTTTTCATATTTTTTAGCTCTACTTTTGTAGGACATTTATATTCCTCCAACATTAGAATCTTGTAATCGTAATCTATTGGCAATGAATCATCCTTTCCATCGATAAGGCCTCTGAAGTTTGCGCCGGCCCAACCGGTTCCCCCTATATCATAGTTGATTCTGTCAATGGGATTGAACTTATCAAAGAACATTTCCAACTCTATTGTTCTTTCCATAGGAGCCTTGTAATGGATAGCCATGACCTTATTGGAGTTCATTCTAATCTTTATGTATTTCTGATCCATCTTTAATTCATCACCCTCTCTAACTTTCCTAATGGTGAAAAATGGATTTATTTCATTTTCAGACATGATTACACCTCATCTATAAAATATCTTCAACTATTCAGTGATTTCAATACTGATTGATTTGCTGTCTTCAATTATTTTCTGTTGCTTCTTATATTCATAATATCCGATTGTTTCAAGAACCTTGGATACGTCCACTTTGGTTTCAAAACAGCCGGATGTGGACAGAAGGACTCCCTGTGGAGCGAAATCTGACAAGGCCATCATTGTCTGATTCAAGTCCACATGACAAGCCACACCGACAACAGACTTGAACTTGTTTTGCTGAACTATCTTCTTTACGAAACTGGAACCTGGCACAATGAATATCCTATAGCCCATAGGTTCAGCCTTCTCCTTGATTATTCCAATTGCACATTTGCCGCAACAGGTACATTGAACACCGGTCTCCTTCAGGCTAGCCTCACAATGGGCGGACCTGAGGCAATGGGGCAATACGATGATCTTGTCTTCGGCGGCTATCTTTTCGAATTTGGCCTTATTGACCTTGTTTCTCACTTCAATTCCAATATTGTCAACAAAGGAATCATCAAGGCCAAAAAGATTAGCAAAGCTCTTGAATGGAGAATAGAACACATTTACGATGAATATGATCAAAGATGGAAACAGCAATCTATTTCTCCTGACTAGAATCACTCCCAATATAAGTCCCACAATAAGGATTACCACTATCAGGAATACTAAGAGCACAACACCTTCACCGATCAATTGGAATGCTTGTTCATGCAATAACATAATTTTCAATTCTTTAATTTTGAATAAATATAATCTAATAATTATAATCTAATATAAATATGAATATGATTAATGATTAAAATTCTAATAAATTATTTTATAGTTTTTTATTTTATATATATAAAACTTTTTAAAAATTAAAATCAACTTAAAAAGCTTAAGTGTGATAAATGCTTAAAAAGGCTCAATCTTATAATTCTTCACTTCCCCTTCTATGACAACACCATCCTCGGATTTGACAATGTTCAAGCCTGATAGGCTGTCGCAGGAACATAGGATGTCCTGTTCGGGGTGTGTTCCAGGGACTATTCCACAGTCAAGCCTTACGTTTTCACCGACTGACAATACCATCTTCAGCCTTTTTGATGAGGGGTGGTCCTTCGGAAGAACAAGTATAGGAGACTCTATATCCCTTGTGAGGTAGGCAAGGGATCTTATTCCCTTTTCATACTTTTCGCCAAGATTGAAGGATGAAACTGCTATCAAATCATCCTCTTCAAGGTATTGGACAATCTCATCACTGTCAGGAGTTCCTATGAATAGCATCTTCTCCTCTCCAGCCTTGACTATTCCCACCATGCCGCTTTCACCAAGCAAAAACAGTATCTCATCCTTTGTAAACTTGATTTCCGTTTCCATAATATCACCGAAAATTCATCTAATCTTCCTTTATCTGAAAATAATAGTTAAAATCTCATAAAATCATAAAAAATTATCATAAAATACCCATAAAATTTTCATAAAAATATTCAAAAATTATTCATAAAAAAATAGCAAATAATCTAAATCTAATAAAAAAAAGTTAAAGAGCAAATTGAATATCCGCTCTTAACATAAAATAGCAATATATTTATTCTTGTGCTTCTACATTGTCACTTTGACAGGAAGGACAGATAACCTTTTTACCTAATCCTTTAAAATCATTTCCACAATCTAAGCATTTATATTTCTTTGTTTTCAATTTTTTCATTGAAAGTTCAGCCATTGGGCCTCCAGAACTACACATATTATCACCTTTTATTAAAATAGTCAAATTCAAGAATATAATTTTTAACTATTGTTAATAAGTAATTGTAATTATATTTATTTTAGTATTTATTATTTTATATTTAAAATTAAAAAATAGAATATTTAAAAATAAATTAAACAAGTTATTCAGTCCATTGATTAGATTGACTATTAATCATAATATTTCATCAATTCTGTTGATTCTTCAGTCGATTCAAACTCATCTATGAACTCTTTCAGGTCTTTGATGAATTCCTTTTTTCTTTCATCCAAATCATCAACGGCAGAATAATCCTTTTTAATGGTCATATTCATTAAAATGTCATCTGTTTCAAGGCTAATCTGAGGATGATCATTGTTTGAATTGCTAAAATTCTCGAAATTATCATTATTTTCTGAACTGGAAATAAGATTTCCAAAGTCATCAAACTCTATGGATTCATCATCAAAGATAGGTTTGCTATTTTCCAATTCCCTTTTGAATTCCTCAAATTCCTTTTTAAAATCAATGTAGTCTTCTTCTGACATGGCAATCAATCATCTTCCCAATTCCTGATGAGCCTTTGCCAAGTGCCCTGCAGAGATTGCAGCAATCAAGGACAGTTCTCCAGCCATAACAGTTGAAATGACTATTTCAGCAAACTTGTTTACCTTTCCTGTACCTGCACAGTCAATGATCTTCAATCCTTCATTTGCAGTCTCAAGCCTTGTGCCTCCACCGATTGTAGCAATTGGTAGATCTGGCATGTTTACAGAGAAGTAAAGGTCCCCATCCCTATCCTCAGCTGTTGTGATACCAAGGGAACCTTCAACCACATGTGCCTCATCCTGACCTGTTGCCAGGAATATTGCTCCAATCATGTTTGCAAAATGGGCATTGAAAGCCATGCTTCCCGCTGCAGCGGAACCGATCAGGTTCTTTGCAACGTTAACCTCTTCAATTGCCTTTGCAGTTGTCTTGAGCTTAGCCCTTACAATGGCTTCAGGAATCAGAACATCTGCAACTACTGTCTTACCTCTTCCCTCGACTATATTGATGGCTGCAGGCTTCTTATCCACACATAAGTTTCCGCTCAATGCCAATGCATGGACTCCCAAATCATCATATAATTTGGCCAATACCTTTTCAGTTGCAATTGTCACCATATTCATTCCCATGCTGTCTCCTGTTGAGTATACGAAACGAGGATAAACATAATTTCCTACAATGATAATAGGGTCTATCTTGACCAATTTTCCATGACGGGTTGTTGATTCTGCAATTTCCTTAAGCTCATCAAACTTGTCTTCAAACCATTGCTTTACCTTTACGGCTTCAACAACTGAATCGGTCTTGATGGCTGGGGCCCTTGTCATCTTATCTCCAATTACCCTTGCATTGGCTCCTCCAGCTGCGGTAATGGCAGAACAGCCCCTATTGACTGATGCCAACAATGCGCCTTCAGAAGTGGCAAGAGGCACAAAGAAATCATCCTTTGCATGTTCCCCATTGACTCTTAAAGGGCCTGCCACACCAATAGGTATCTGTACGGTCCCTATCGGGTTTTCAATATTCTTTGCAAAGGCAAGCTCCATATCCAATGTATAATCGGCTATCTTAGTAAGCTCGCAATTGGAATGTCTTTCTATGAATTCCCTTCTGATATCCAAAGCCTCTGTAGCATCTTCAGTAAAATTATCTATTTGATAAAGCTTCATTTCACCAGCCAATAACTTTTCAATGATCTCCTCTTTATCCATATTATCACCGAGAAAAAATGGTTTTTATAAAAAAAAGCATTTTGTAAATTTTAATTTTTAGATTTGCATTCATTAGATTAAATAATTAGTTTTTAGAATATTAATTTTTAAATAATTAAAAAAAAATAAAAAAAGGAGGAGAAATCTATTCTCCACGAGCTTCCTTAATATATTCCACAATTTCAGAAGGTTTCTTAGCTACCTTTACTCCAGCAGCTGACAAAGCTTCCATCTTGCTTTTTGCAGTTCCTGAGTTACCTGCAATGATAGCTCCTGCGTGACCCATTCTTTTTCCTGGAGGTGCCGAAAGTCCCGCAATGTAAGCCACAACAGGCTTTGTGATGTTATCCTTAATGTATTCGGCGGCTGCCTCTTCTGCTCCTCCGCCGATTTCACCGATCAATACAATCTCTTTTGTATCAGGATCATTTTCAAACATGTCCAGGACTTCAATGTATGGGGTACCGATGACAGGATCTCCACCAATACCTACACAGGTGCTTTGTCCGATTCCCGCACGGGTCAATTGGCTTGCAATCTCATAGGTCAATGTACCGCTTCTGGAGATTACCCCCACATCACCTTCAGAGAAGATATGGGTTGGCATGATTCCAAGCTTGCCCACTTTAGGTGAGATGACACCAGGAGTGTTAGGTCCAATGACAGTGACTCCCTTTTCCTTTGCATAAGCCATGATTTCCATAGTGTCATGAATAGGAATATGTTCAGTGATTATAATGACCAGATCCAAATGCTCAATTGATTCGAATGCTGCATCCTTTGCAAATGGTGCAGGTACAAATATTATTGACGCATTCACATCAACATTTTCCTTTGCCTCTTCAATGGAATCGAAAACAGGGACTCCACAAACTACTTGTCCGCCTTTTCCTGGAGTGACTCCTGCTACAATGTTTGTATTATATTTCATCATCTGTTCAGTATGGAACTGACCTTGCTTTCCAGTAATTCCCTGTACTAAACATTTTGTATTTTCATTTAATATTATCATATGAACCACAATCTAATTCAATAATCTTTTTATGTAGAATTAATTTAACTAATTTAATTAATTAATTTATTTAATTAATTTAATTTATTTAATTATTTTAATTAATTTTTAAATGGATAATAATCTTTAAATTATTAATCATTATTATATATAGTTTTTAAATATTAAATAGTTAATGATTTATTTATAAAAAATAGTTTATTATCAATAATCTTAAAAATCCATAGAAAAAATAAAGGGTGAAAAATAGCAAAAAATAAGAAAAAATTTTAATAAAGAATTATTAAATTTACGATTGATTAAAATAACACTTTATTAAAAATATTTAAAATAATAGTATCTAAAATTAATTAAATCAATGATTATCCTAAAATTCTTGTTTTGTTTTCGAATGGTATAGATAAATCAATCATATTTCCATTCATTAATGCAGTAACAGATACCAAGACACTTCCAGGAAGCACATTGCATGGAGTGTGTTTCCTTACAAGATAGGTGTTCTTATTGCCTAAAGCAGCTCCAATCATTGCGCTTGCAACTACAGCAATCTGTTCCAGTTCATTGACAGAAACCACAACAACAGGATCATCTGTGACGCTTGTTGAGACATAGCCCACACCAGGAATGTCGCTTCTTGAACCTATCCTATCGCTTACGCCGGTTACAGCCTTCATGCCCCTTGCTGCATCTATGGCTGAATTTGCAACATCAGCTACAAATGACTCGCCGCCATAAGTGTCAAAGGCCATGATGATTGCATCCTGATAGAATCCCTCTTCAAGATTGGCTTCCGCATAGGAGATTCCTTCCCCTGCATTGTCAGGGTCTGTGGAGATTCCTCCCACATCTCCCAAGTCTTCCGCATTGTTCTTCAATATCTCCACAATGCCTGCATTGACTGTTTCCAAAAGCTCATCATCAACAAAAGCAGCAATCACCACATCATCTCCGGTGATGTTTGTCAAAGCAGCTTTCCTAGCTCCCAATTCCATCAGTTTGGGAATGTCCCTTTCAATATTCTCAACCAATGAATCGGAAACGGAAACGTCATTGTTTGAAATATCCGCACCAATAGCTACCACTTTCATAATATCAATTATATCTTTCATTCTCATAGTTAATATTTTTAATTATTTTATTGCGAATTTTAAAAACAGCCGATTAAAATCAATTAAGTATTTAATTAAATAAGTTAAATATATAAATAGAAACAATTATTTAAGAAAAAATATTGAATGATACTATTTTATTAAAATGAGGTAAGACAGTGTATAGTGAAACCAAAATAGCTATTCCAATATTTCAGAAGAATAAGGAAGATATCCTCAAGGTAGCTAATGACTGCATCATTAAAGGTGCGGATATTCTTGAACTTAGAATAGACGGCATGGAAAATCCTAATCCTAAGATTGTAAAGGAGATCATAGAGGAGATCAATTTTCCAATCATAGCTACAAACAGAACCGCTAAGGAAGGAGGATCCTTTAGAGGCAGCGAAGAGGATAGAATAGCTATTCTTAGGGAATGCTGTGATGTTGCAGACTATGTTGATGTTGAGCTTCAGACAGACCGAGAGCTTATTGAATCAATTACAGAAACAGGAGTAACTTCAATCATTTCATATCATAACTTCAAGCAGACCCCAGAACTTGACATATTGATGGATATTGTGATTCAGGAAAAGGAAATTGGGGATATAGCAAAAATTGCTGTCATGCCAAATACTCTTGAAGATACATTGACAATACTGCCTATACTATCTCACTTTGACAATGTTGTAGCCATTTCCATGGGGGAATTGGGAAGCTATACAAGAGTAATTGCCGCTAAATTCAATGCACCATTCACATTCGCTGTTGTCAATGACAATACTGCTCCAGGACAGATAGACATTGATACAATGAAATCATTGATGAATAGCGATTTAATCAATACAGATGATTTAAAATAATGAAAAAATAATTTTGCTCTTTTTAATCGAATCATCAAAAAGCTATTTTTTAGAATAGGTTACTAAAAATAAGATTATAGAAACTTGTTTTAAAAAAATAAAAAAAAGAATTAAGAGAATTAATCTCTTAATTAAATATTTAAATAAAATTTTAAATTTATTTTGTAACTGTTAAAGTTTTTGTAAGTGCTTTAGCAGAGTAATAAGTTGGACTTCCAGGTGAAAGAACCACTTTATGCTTACCTACCTTTTGACTGATCTTTAAGCTTGCGATTCCTTTCTTATTGGTTTTGATTGTGTAGGTCTTATACTTCTTGCCAGTGTAGACTTTCACTTTAACCTTTATGCCTGAAAGGACCTTTTTAGTCTTGGTACTTGTCACTTTAACTTTAAAGTATTTGCCTTTTTTAACTTTTAAAGATGTAGGAGCCATCTTAATAGGAGATTTGCTAACTTTAATTTGACTGGTTAAAGCCTTTGCAGAATATCCTTTATCATAGCCGCTGATAACAACTTTATAAGTGCCTGGTTTCAAAGTTACCTTCAATTGAACTGAACCATTTGAATCAGTAGTGCCAGTATAATTATAATACTTGTTTTTGGAAATGTAAACTTTTATATTCACAGTACCATAATAAATGGCCTTTTTGTTTTTGGTATTGGTCAATTTGATTTTGAAGACTTTGCCAGATTTATAATAGGTAGATACTTTTGGAGCAGTGAATTTAGCACTAGCTTTTTTAACAGTCAGATATCTTGTAATTTTGCTTGCAGTATAACTGTTGTCTGCAGTTTGGAAAACTATTTTATGCTTTCCAACAGACAATGGAGTGCTTAAATAGATTTGACCATTCTTATTGGTTTTGCCTAAGAAATTAGTGTATTTAGTGGAACTAGTGTATACTGTTATCAAAACATAAGCATTAGCAACCGCTTTTCCAGTCTTTTTATCTTTCAATTTGACTATAGCAGAATAATCAGAGTTATAATAGATAGTCCTATTGGAAGCAGTTAATGTAGTTGCCTTTGGTTTAATGGTTATAGTTTTTTTAACAGCACTGCAAATCAAATTGCTGTCAATTGATTTGAGGGTTAAATTATAGTTACCTCCAGTTAAAACCAAATCAGGACTGGTATAATGACCTGTTAGATTGGTTGTTCCATTTCTATCAGCATTAATATTTGTACCGTTGATTATAAATTGAACGTTGGCAACCTTAATTGGCTCTCCGGTTTCTGCATGGACTAATTGGAATGTATAAGTCAAGTTTTTACCGTATTCCTGTGTAATATTGCTTGCAATGATTTTTGCTTGAATCGGCTTAACGGTAATTTTAGTCACATTGGTAAATTTCAAAATGCCTTCTCCAGTGAATATTGCATTATTATATGTACCTACAGAAAGTGAAGAGAATCCATTATAAAGTGCGGATGTATCAAAAGTACTAATTGGACTCATAAATGTATCATTGAATACAATTAAACCATTTTCATCTGAAGTAAATGATTTACTGGTCATTATTGACATTCCTCCAGACTCAGAAATCTTATAGAAGTAGAATCCTGAAAGGCTAACGTTATAATTAACCAATGGTTCTCCGGTTTCTGCATCGACTAATTTGAATTTGAATTCACCAAATTGATAATCCGCTTCAGAAACAATAGGAACTATATATGCATCGATAAACGCTTTTAGATTAATTGTTTTATTTGTTTCACTTGAAGTTCCATTTTTATAGATGATTATCAGTTCAGCCTGATAGAATTCAGAAGTGAATTCGAGATCTGTTGTGAAATTAATGGTATAATTTCCTTCATTGCCAATCAATTCGAAATCAGTGATCTCACTAGATATATTTTCAGTCCCATTATCATATTTCAAGATTAACTTTAAATCCTCTTTAGTTACAGTCAAGTTAGTGACATTGACATTGGTAACGTTCTCACCGGTTTCAGGATCAGGGATCACTGTAATGTTGGTGTTGAAAATCTTGAATGGAATTGTAACGTTCTTAGTGGAATTGTTCACTTCAATAGAGTCACTAGCATCAATGGTATTATTTTCAAGGATATGCAAAGTAATGCTTATATTTGATGGATTAGCACTTTCAGTGCCTATGAATTCAATTCGAATTGTATAATTTCCAACTTCTGTCATATTGAAGTTAGATAATTTGATACTATTTGTAATGTAATCTCCATCAGTTTCATTAGTGCAGTTGAATTTCCATTGATCTTCCCCATCAACAAGATACCATACAATTATACTGCTTGCATTGACATTTAAGGTCTTATTAGATTCAAGGTTAATATGAAGAGGAATGATTACCTCATTGCCCAAACTAAGCTTTACGTCACTTGCATTGATGGTAGTGCCTGATTTTATAATGTTCAAAGCAGAAAAAGTCTCAAGGAAATAAGGAATATTATCTATTGTCTTATTAAATTGGATCTTCACATCATAATTGCCAATTGGCAATGTCTTATGAGGTAAAAATTCAAATATGATTTGAGATTCATTGTTTAAGGTGAAATTCATATCAGTATAATTATCTTCACCCTCTTTTGAATATGATACTAAAATATCATCTGCTGTAATGTTAATTGCATTGCTTTGATTATCTTTTACTGAAACGTTAATTGCAATGTCATCTCCATAGCTATAAGTTTCATTGCTTGCTTCTATACTTGAAGGAGTTCCTGTCTCATCAGCGGATTCCCCTCCATTTTCACCTGTTCCAGAATCAGCAGGATTAGTATCATCAGGATTTGGATCTTCCCCATCAGACAATACATTAGCATCAATTATATTATCGTCCACATTATCAATATCCTCGATTGCACTGATATCGCCCATTACAGAATCCTGAGCAATGAAATCTGCATCGCTTGCAGCTGAAGCTGCACTAATTCCAAGTAATAAGAGCAAGGATATCAATGAAACCAATAGGATATGCGATTTCTTAAATTTCATAAATTTTGTATCCTCCTTTACGTAATTTCAGTCAAATACATTAATTCTTATAAATATTAGAACTTAAATCATATAATTTTAAGTGATTTCATCTTTTATTATTTTTCATAATCATCACTATATATAATATATACATTATATAAATTTTTTATAATATATATCATTTTTGTT
>NZ_JAFQQZ010000062.1 GCF_017410345.1 Methanobrevibacter sp. | reverse complement strand
TATCTTTTTTATTAAAATATTTTATTCCTAATACTGAGAGTATGATAAAGAGGAATGCATCAATTTTTATAGATTCCTTCATATCTAAACATTCCATTGAAGTCAATTGTGCTGTTTGTCCATATGGATTTAAATTATATATGATTTGCATAAGGAAATTGTTATCTGTCATTAACATTCCATTCATGATTAAAGCCGCAATCAACATTATGAATGCCAATCCCATATTTATGACGAGGGCCTTGGATTTTTTCCCCACAACAATTGAGACCAAATAGAATATTCCCACAAACACAAGCATTATGAAAATACCGAATATGAAAAATGAAACATAATCCCAAATGGAGATATTTATTGAAAATAGCAAATATGAAACAATCAAGGTGAATAAAGCAGTTATAAGATAAACTATCAATGATGCGATCATGTTTGATAGCAAGCCTGTAAGATATATTTCCCTACGATTATTATTGGCGATGACCTTGTTTTTAATGAATCCGTCATCATATTCTTCAGATACAAAAACACTGATTAATACGGAAATTACAATTCCATACATTACCATTGGCAAAAAGACAACCCTGTTTATTCCAACAGTATATGACATCGCTGTCTTCTGCATTAGAATAAATCCGATTGAGAATATGATCATAAAAAAGCAAGCTAAGAGCAGCCATTTTTCATGAAAAATTTTGTACAATTCAGCCTTAAGAATTCTATTTGTCATTGTCATCGACCAACCTTATGAAAAATTCTTCTAAACTATTTTCAACATTAAAGCATTTTGTAACTATACATCCATAGCTATTGAGTTTGATAATCAAATCAGTAATTGTATAATTGGAAAAGATATTCATCTTAGAATTTTCTGCTTCAACATATGGAATCTTCAATTCATTCATTGCTTTTTTAAATGTATCTGTATCATTAACCTCCAATTGGACATATCCTTTATTTGCATTTGAGAATTCTTCGCTTGTCATTTGAGATATGATTTCTCCATGGTTAATAAAAATAAAATCAGTAGCTATTTTCTCTAGTTCATAAAGCAGATGGCTTGAAATTAAAAAAGTCACACCTTCCTTATTTAATCTTAAAATCAAGTTTCTCAGACTAATGATTCCCTGAGGGTCCAAACCATTCATTGGTTCGTCTAAAATAATCAGATCAGGATTTCCAACAAGCATCATTGCAATCGCAAGCTTTTGTTTCATTCCTAGTGAAAAATGCTTCACTTTTTTATTTTTGGTGTCTTCAAGTCCGACATATTCCAAGAAATCCTTTGGATTGCATTCATCCTCAAGTCCATATAAAATCAGTTGCTGAGTAATGTTTTGGCTTGCATTCAATTCATAGAATAAGGCGGGTTCTTCAATCAAGGCGCTAAAGACACAAGAATTAATATTAACTTGGCCGGAATCTGCTTTTTGAAGAGATGTGATGATTCTTAGCAGTGTTGTTTTTCCAGCTCCATTGGGTCCAACAAGACCGCAAATTGAACCTTTAGGAATGTTGATTGTAACTCCATTTAATACATCATTCTTCCCAAATTTTTTATATATATTTTCTATGGAAACAATAGGGTTCAAAAAATCACCATATGGTCAGTTAATGAAATTCATTTTTAATAATTATTTTATTTGTTTTGTTTTGAAGTTTATTAGTCTTTAAGGTAGTAATACTCGCCTTGCTCTTTCTGTTCTCTGTCAAGGTAAGAGTCATATTTGTTCACTCTTGGACGTTTGGTTTCCTTATCTCTTCTGAAGGTAATGTCCAGGTCTCCCAAGAACTGGTTCATGCTTGTTCTTAGATCTGCTGGCTTTGAAGCCTTACCGTTGAGTCCTGGCTCTCCGCTGAATACCATAGCCCTGTCTGAAATGTAGTCAATGAACACTATATCGTGGTCTACAATCAGAGATGCTGCATTTCTGCTTTCAATTATCTTTCTGATAACTCTTGCTGCAATCAGCCTTTGCTCTACATCCAGGAATGCAGTAGGTTCGTCGAAAAGATAGATATCTGCATCCTGTGACAAGGTTACAGCAAGGGCAAGTCTTTGAAGTTCCCCACCACTTAATTTCTTGACCTTTTTGTCAAGCAGGTTATCAAGTGCAAGAGGCCTTCCAACTTCACTGTTGAAGATATTTGAACCATAGCTTGGAGCATTTTCGAAAAGATAATCCTGTGCGGTTCCTTCATAGTCGGATTCAATGTATTGTGGTTTGTATGCAATCTCGACCTTTTCTATGATTTCTCCTTCACTTGGCTTTTCAACTCCAGCCAATATCTTTGCGAATGTGGTCTTACCGATACCGTTTGAACCGAATGCAGTGACTATTTCATCATGATAGATTTTACCTGCTTCCGCTTCCAAAGTGAATCCGTCATATTCCTTCTTGAGGTCGCTGTATTCGCTCAATACCTCACCGTCGTCTTCAGGTGTTGGAGGACGGATGCTGAATTCAATTGGCTGCTTTCTGATTCTTACGTTTTCCTCTTGAAGGAAACCGTTGATGTAAGCGTTGATTCCCACTCTCACACCTTTATTACCAGATACTACACCGTATCCTCCAGGTTCACCATACAATAAATGAACATTGTCACTCATAGCATCCAAGGTAGCCAGGTCGTGCTCAATCACTAGCACTGATTTTCCTGCCTCTGCAAGGGATCTGATTACTTTTACTGCATTCAACCTTTGACGAACGTCAAGCCATGATGTCGGTTCGTCGAAGTAGTAGAAGTCACCTTCACGAAGAACTGTAGCGGCGATTGCCACCCTTTGAAGCTCCCCTCCACTTAGGTTCTGCATGTCACGTTCCAATACGTTTTTAAGGTCAAGGTCATCCACTATTTCGTCCAGCTTGTTTCGCTCATCCACATTGGAAAGCAAGGTCTTCACATTTCCTTTAACCACTTTTGAAAGCTGATCCACCATCTGTGGCTTGTGGATTGTTTTTATTTCACCAGCTTGAAGCAATTTGAAGTAGTTTTGGAGTGCTGAACCCTTATAATATTCAATTACCTTTTCCCAAGTCGCTTCCTCTTCATAGTTTCCAAGGTTTGGAATAAGCTCTCCAGACAATATTCTCATGATGGTTGACTTACCGATACCGTTTTGACCAAGTAAACCAAGAACGGTTCCATCCTTAAGGGTAGGCAAACCGAAGAGTTCAAAGCTGTTTTGACCATATCTGTGGATAGGTTCATCTAAAGCTTCAGGTAAGTTAATGACACTGACTGCACCAAATGGACATCTGTTGGTACAAATACCACATCCAGAACATAATTCTTCTGAAATGAGCGGCTTCTTGCTCTTTTCATCAATTACAATTGTATCCTCTTCCATACGTACACCAGGACAGTAGTGCATACATACATAGTTGCATTTCTTAGGCTGGCACTTGTCCTTGTCTAAAATAGAAATTCTACTCATTTTATCTCCGTATCCTTTATAATAAAATAATAAGTTTGATTAAATAGTTTATAATAAATATAATTTGTTTTTAATAGTTTATAATAATTTTGTGTTAAAAAAGAAAAATAAGGAATCTTAAATAATGATTAGGAATATGATTAGAAAAAAGATTAAAATAAGTTCTAAAAAAGATTTAAAAAAATAAAAGAAAATAAAAAAAGAAAGTTAACTATGTCAGTTAACTTAATCCAATTCATTCAGGACGGTTCCTCTAGTTTCCGGGAATGTCCATATCCAAACACCAACCAGGAATGCAAATATTGCAGCAATGGCTATTCCATAGCTTAAGTCAGTGTATGCGGCAACAAGGGTAATAATTGATGGTGTGATGAATTGTATTCCCCTTGCAAGATTGAAGACTGTTCCAACAGCAGTGTTTCTTATCTTTGTAGGGAACAGCTCTGAGAACAATGCACCGAATCCGCCAAAGAATCCTGTTCCAAATCCTGTCAGGAACATGAATAACAATATCAGATATGGAATTTCAAGAATTTGATTCCAACAGAGTGTTATCATGGATATGCTTATTGCCATAATGAAACTGTATATTGTGAATGCAGGACGCCTTCCAAGCTTTTCAGATACATAACCGAAAGTTGTATATCCTGTAAAGTCTCCGCATTGAATTATTATGACCCCAATTGTAGAGCCAATCAATGCCAAACCCCTTTCATCGGCAAGATAGGTTGGAAGCCAGGAATATGTGTACCAATATGCAGACATACCGAATATGCATAGTATCAATGATATGAGGAAGATTTTCTTATGTTCAGGTGCAATCAGCTGTTTGAACTCTGCAAGAAGATTTCTATTTGCAATTTGGTCTTTGTTTTGAATCCAGACATCAGATTCCTTAAGATTGTTTCTCACTAAAATAACCATCAATGCAGGTAAAATGGAAACTAGGAATGTCATTCTCCAACCGATGACAGGAGTCACTAGTCCTCCCACCAATGAAGCTAAGATCACTCCAACTGGAGCTCCTGATTGCATGAAGGCACCATATTTGGCTCTTAACTTGTCTGGGAATGTTTCATTGATATAAGTCTGACCGGTACCCCATTCACCGCCAACACCTAATCCGGTGATGAATCTGAATAAAACTAAAGAATAGAAGTTCCATGAGAATGCACATAAGCATGTACCGATCGAATAGATTATGATGGTCCATTGCAACACTCTCTTACGACCGAACTTATCGCCCAATGCTCCGAAGACTATTCCTCCCAATCCGGTTGCAAATAATGAAATCCCCAAGCATAAGGATAGCATTTCTGCGGAAAAATGTAGGCTGGCTTGAATCGGAGCAACTAAAAAGGTAAATAAGAGCAAATCGTAGAAATCAAAAACCCAACCTGCCCAACTTAATCCAAAAACCATATAATGGTCCTTATTAAGCTTTTCTTCTTCATTCATTAACATAAATTTCAACCTATGAATTTTTAATATATGATTGTTCAAATATTTCTTAACAAATATATTCTGTTTCTAATGGTTTTAATAATTTATCATTAATGATTATTTTATTATTTTTAAGTTAAATTTAAATAATTTTGAATTTAAAAGAATAATATAGAAAAAACAAATACACTTTTTTTAATCAGATTTATCGTGATTTAAAATGAAACAGGTAATGATTGTAAGAACTGACATTAAGATGGGAAAAGGTAAAATAGCTGCCCAATGCTGTCATGCTGCCATAGGCGCCTATAAGCAGGCTGACAAGGAAAAGATCAGAAAATGGGAAAATGAGGCTTATGCAAAGGTGGTCTTGAAAGCACCTAGCTTACAGGATCTTTATAATCTAAGGGAACTTGCAAGGGCAAATGGTGTGGCATATTACTTAGTGACCGATGCAGGCAGAACCCAATTGCCAAAATCCACTGTTACCGTTTTAGGATTAGGTCCTGATGAGGATGAGATTTTAGATAAGATAACCGGTGATTTGAAGCTATTGTAGTCTTTAGCTTTTTTTAACTTTTTTTAAAAATTGATTTTAACTATTTTTACTTATCTTTACTTATTCTGCTTATTTTTTTTTAAAATTCTTCATTTATTTCATTCAATTCTTCTTTAACTTTCTTAATCTTATACTCCTGATATATCTTTCCTATTCCAATGAATTCAATTATGAATATCAGGAGTCCAATGATCAAATCAAGAAAACTGTCAAAGAATCCTAAAAAGTCAATTGCATATTGCAAATAAGCCAAGATTGTGATTGAAATCATAATCTTAGTATAATCCACAGTGTAATGTCTCCAGCCTATTGTATCAATGCAACGTTTGACGGAAAGCAGATTGAATGCTTCAAGTATCTTTCCTCCATCTGCAAGTCTTGCAAGTGAGATTTCCATAAAGAAAGCCACGATATAGGTCACTATGATGCTGCAGATAATGAATTCAATGGTGCTGGTTGGATTGTATGCATAATATAATTTCAATGTGTTTATAATGTGGGATAAGGCATATATCAATGTGAATTTCGGCAAATAGAATATTCTTGAAAGGCGGTATAGGAGGTAACCTTCTATAAATGAATAGATGTTCATTAGAATGAATGTCTTGATTCCATAGACAGTGCATTGCTTAAGCTTGATTATAGGTAGTTTCTCTCCATTTCGTATGGTGTCTTTAGTTATTGCCATCCCATAGCCGTATATGAAAACAGTGATGAAAAATGCTATGGGATAAAATATCAGCTTGTATTTGATGGTGTGCCAGCTGGCATAATTGTTTATAGCCCCAATTGAGTAGATCAGTAAGAGAATTATTAAGAAGCCTATCGGGTTTGGCTTGCAGTAATTAAAGGTATATTTCAATCTTTTTAAGGGCATTGTCCTCTCCAAAATTTTAGCATATTCATATTTATAAAAAGTTTTTAGCTTATTTTTTTCGATTATTCGGCTTATTTTTGTTCTTTAACAAATTAATTTTTATAAATTATATCTAATAAATTTTTTTTCTTTTCCTTAACATTTTTTAGTTTTTTTAAAACTTCATTTTTTGCAATTTAATCAAATTGATTTTTTATGAATACTTTTTTATATTTAGTTTTATAAAATAATTTTTGTATTAATTAAACAGTGATTTTAGGTGTATTTTTTTTAATTTGAAGATATTTTGATTTTCCATTCTTTCAAATTAATTCACTTAATCTAAAATTTTTCTTTAAAAAATTTTTGAGTAAAACAATGTCTGATAAGAAATCATTTATTGCAAGGATAGAGGAATCCATTTTAAGATTTACCAAGCCAAGCTATATGGACTTCGAAAAGGATATCCATGACTTTTTAATGCAAAGGGCTGAAATTACAGATGCGGAAGCAAAAGTTCCTTTTTTTAAAAGCAGAGATTGGAATGGCATTCAAGTGTTTGGTTTTGGAGATGAATCTTCGAAGATTAAAGTTCTTTTTATTCATGGCGGTGCATATCTGAATGAAATCAACTTGCAGCATCTTTTATATTGTAGGATGCTGGCAAGGCAGTTAGGCGCCTATGTGATTGCTCCGGTTTATCCTCTTGCCCCTAATCATTCATATGCAGAAACCTTTGACATTGTAACCAAGCTATATGGACATTTGCTTGAAGAAAAGGAAAAAACAACTGATAAATCAAATATTTCTTTAATGGGAGATTCAGCAGGTGGCGGATTTGTCTTATCATTCTGCCAATACTTAAAGGAAATTAGTTTGGAACAGCCAGATAATATTGTTGTTTTCTCCCCATGGGTAGACATTTCCATGTCTAACTGTCCTTATGAGAGTGAAGATGATCCAATTTTAGGCGAAGTAGGTCTAAGAGAGATTGGAAAGGAATGGGCCGGTGATTTGGACACAAAGGATTATAAGGTAAGTCCAATTTATGGTGACAGTGAAGGGCTTCCAAGAACTCTTATTTTCACTGGGGAAAATGAAATATTCTACAAAGACATCAAATTGTTTTATGAGAATCTCATTGATTGCGGTGTCGATGCCCGCTTAGTAGTGGGAAAAGGTCTTTTTCACATTTATCCAATGTTTCCTATTCCAGAAGCAAGAGATGCTTTAAAAGAGATTAAAAAAGAGTTTAAGAAATAGTTAAAAATAGTTTAAAATGAATATTTTTTTTAGATTGTTCTATTAGATTTATATTAATAATTTTTTTTTTTTTAAAAAAGAGTTAAGATTTATATGAATTAAATTCAGTATAAATCTTCAACATTGTATTCAAAAATTTCATCCACTTCATCTTCAGAGCTTATGGCTAACTTATACGGGTTTAAGTCAAATAGGCTGAATTTAATTTTTTCCTCATCTTCTTTTAAGTCAGGATTCTGATTCTTGACCTTAAATCCATCATCATCAACTATTTCAAAGCTATCTGTTTTCAAGAGGAAACCTAAACCTGTATATTTCATATAGCTTTCCTTTAGAACCCAATATTTGAAGAACTCATCAATGGAATCCTCTGATTTCTTCACGGTTTGATATTCGCTGTTTATGAAGAAGGTGTCGGCTATCTTCAAGTCAATCAAAGGATCTTTCTTTTCAATGTCAATGCCGATTTCCTTGTCGGATATTGCACATGCAACCATTCTGTTTGATTGGCTCATATTGAAGAATATGTCATCATGGTTGCTTATGTATGGCTTTCCGTTCTCTTCAATCTTTATGATAGGGTCAGTGACATTTTCCTCATCCAAGATCTTTCTTAAAAGAAGATAAGACCCGCAACTGAGCCTTTTCTCGCTATCAAAAATGAATCCTTTCAATTTCTCTTTTCTTTCTTCCGGTAAAAGATCATAGGCTTTTTCCAAATCCAAATCTTTTATGTTACAGTAAGCTACTTTAATCATATGATCACAATTGTATTTTTTTTAATGAAAATAGGGATAATATAAAATTATCTCATCTTAAATCATTTCATTTAAGATTATCCCATTTAAAATTATCTCATGTATAAAATGAATTTTCCGAATTTAGGAATTCTATAGATAATCACAGCTGCAATATAACTGCAGATAATTAATAGAATCCAAAGAATTATTGCTTTAATAGGTTCTGTAAATGGCAAGTAAAGCACCATAGGAAGCAATGGTATTCTGAATAGGTTATGTATCAGGAATACTGCAAAGGAGTATTTTGACAGGAACTCGATTCCTCTCAATCCTCTGACTTTCTTTCTTCTGGAACACAATTCAAACAATGCAAATGATCCTGTCAATACGAATGGGAATTCATACCATAGGAAGAAGCTGTATCCTCTAATATATGTATAGTATTGGAAAAATACACAGATTAAGAAGGAAACAATTGCAAGCAGTCTGAACTTATTGGTGGAGTACTTCTTGAACAGCCCTTTCTTGACCAGCCATCCTAAGATAATATAGATTCCATAGACACCTCCGCTGAAACCAAGACAGAACTGTATGTTCACATTTTGAATCCCTTCCATATCAAATAGGAGGCTTATGAAAGGCAAGAGGAATGCCAATAGTGAAAACACTATTGTGGCTTGGTTGATTGTTTTAGGGTCGAAATGGCTTAAGGCACTGGATACGAATGGCAGTGAAAGGTACATTCCAATGATCATCGGCATATACCACATATGGCTGAAGAACAGGTTTCCCGCTTCAATTGTATTGACTTGCATACTAAAGAAGGCTACAAACTGTATGCTGACTGCATAAATCAATGACCAAATGATTGTAACAATGACCAAGCCCTTGCAGTTCTTTTCCCAGAATCTGCGAACCTTCTCATCATCATAGACTCTATCCAGCAATAGATAACCGGTTATCATTAAGAAGAACGGCACACCTATACGGCCAATGAACAATGATGCAAATTGGAACACTCTTGAAAACAGGGTATAGTTCATTATCGCATCAGAGGATATGATATAGATTCCATCGGTTGCATGAATGTACAAAACAGTTAAAATAGCTATTGCCCTTACAAGATCAATCCATTCTATTCTATTTTGACTCATCAATCTTTCCCCAAGATTTATATGTTTATTTTTATTTTGCTGAATATATATAATTTATTTTTAAAATTTTAAAAAAATAGGATTAATATAATTTATTTTTAAGTTTTTCAAAAAAACATAATTATATATAATGTAAAAAATAAATAGTTAATTAATGCTATTTTTATAAATATTTAATATTTTTAAATATCTTTCAATTTTTAAAATATTCTATATTTTATAAGAATTATAATTTTTAAATTATTAATCATTCAGTTGTGATAGTATTATTGAATGGGTTATTAAGATTGGTGGAAGTTTATTCCCGAAGAAAGCAATTGAACTTGCAAATGCATTGAAAGACCAGAACTGCCTCTTTGTCATTGGCGGTGGAGAATTCGCCAATCTGATTAGAAAATATGATGATGAGATTGAATTCTCAGAGGATGTAACCCATGAGACAGCCATTGATTCAATGGATATTCTGGCTAAATTGCTGAATGATAAGTTAGCATTTACAGAAATCAGCTATACAATAGATGAAGCAATCAGTATATCTGATTCCAATAAGATACCAATTATGATTTGTTCACAAATCCTTAAGGAAAATGAACCTTTTGCACATTCCTGGGATGTTACAAGCGATTCAATTGCAGCTTACATTGCAAGTCTCTTGAATGCAAAGCTTTTAATAGCAACAAATGTAAATGGTATATATACAAAAGATCCATCCTTAAGTGGGGCGGAACTGATTAGGGAAATTGATGTAAATAAACTACTGACTTTTGACGAATCATCAATTGACTTGATGTTGCCTACTTTATTGATTGAGTATGGATTGGATTGTTATGTTGTCAATGGGGAGTGTCCTGAGAGAGTCTTGTCTATAATGAATGATGGGGATTGCTCTTTTGAATATACATTTATTCGCAATGGATAAATAAACAACATTTCAATAAACTATCTTTTTTAGAGGTAAAAAAATTAAATTAATTTTATTTGATTATGAATTTAATTTAAATAATCAAACATTAAATTTATAAATTAATAAATTAAATATTGTAATATATTCGGTGATAATATGGAAAAAGTATTTTGTCAATCTTGTAAACAAGAAATACCATTAATTGAACCTTATGTTCAATTCAACTGTCCAGAATGTGGTAAAGTTATCGCAAGATGTGAAAGTTGCCGTACTTTCGGTCACTCTTACAAATGCGAATGCGGATTTGAAGGACCATAAGTTTGATTTGGTATAAAAGATCAATTTGTATTTGGATTAATTAAATTAATTCATATTAGTTAATTATCTAGAATTTTTGGAGGAATGATTATGGGAGAAGTTGTTAACACTTTAAAAGTAATGCCTGAAAGCCCAGAAGTAGATTTAGAAGCATTAAAAGCAGCAATCACTGATGCAATGCCTACAGATGCAGAATTACACGAAATTACTGAAGAACCTATTGCATTCGGTTTAGTAGCTTTAAATGTTGTTTTCATCGTAGAAGACGGTGAAGGCGGAACTGGACCTACTGAAGATGCTATCATTGCTTTAGCTGATGTGGCTAGTGCAGAAATTACTGATTCTAGAAGATTAATGTAGCCAAGCTTTTTGACCTTCGGTCAAAAACCTTGACCAAAATTTTATCACTTTTTGTGATAAGTTTTCTTTTTTTATTTTAAAATTATTTTTTTTATTCGCTATTTTATTTCAATTCTCTTTTTTCAATTTTACTGGTTTTATATATTATTGTTAATTTTTATAAAATTTATTTGAATAATCAGCTATTTTTTTAGTAAATTATTATATTATGTTCATTTTTATATATTTTTATTAAATATTTAACTAGGTTTATCTAATTTTTTTGAATATTATTCAACAAAATTTATAAAGATTTAAATAATTAATAAGTCAATCTATTATTAGAGATGATTATTTCCAGCTTGTTCCAGAAATAGTCAACTCTTAAAAAATTTTTTAGGAGATATTAAAAATGAGAGGATTGGCAAGAATCGAACAAGACGTACTTGGTTGGGTCGACATTGAACTCGATGAATGTGGACCTTATGACGCAATCTGTAAGCCACTCGCTATGGCACCATGTACTTCAGATGTGCACATCGTATGGGGTCATGCATACATGAGCGATGCACCTAACCGTGTAGTGGGACACGAAGCTACCGCTGAAGTTATTAAAGTAGGGGACAAGGTCAAGGACTTCAAGCCTGGAGACCGTGTAATCGTACCTGCTATCACCCCTGACTGGCTGACCGTACCTGCAGAACAAGGATTCTCCCAACACTGTTACGGTATGGGTACAGGTATGAGTTTTGTAACCTTCAAACATGGTGTGTTTGCAGAACAATTCCATGTAAACCAAGCTGACGCTAACTTGGCTCACTTGCCTGAACATGTAAGCTTGGAACAAGCTGTAATGATTTCAGACATGATGACAACCGGTTTCTATGCTGCAGAGCTTGCAGACATCCAACCTGGTGATACAGTAGCTTGTTTCGGTATTGGTCCTGTAGGTCTCATGTCATTGGCTGGTGCACAAATTAAAGGTGCTTCCCACATCATTGCTGTAGGAAGCCGTCCGGTAGCTATCAAAGTGGCTAAGGAATATGGTGCAAACGATATTGTAGACTACCACAACGGTAACACAGTAGATCAGATCATGGACTTGACCGATGGAAAAGGAGTAGACAAGGTTGTAATCGGTGGAGGAGGAAAAGACACTCTCTCTGAAGCTTTATCTGTTCTAAAAGTCGGTGGTATCATCGGTAACGTATTGCACTATGACGGTATTGAAACAATTCCTGTTGACGGTCTCGCATGGGGTCAAGGACTTGCTGACAAGACAATCCGTGGTGGAGTATGTCCTGGTGGACGTGCCAGAATGGAAAAATTGGCTAATCTTGTTGAATATGGCCGTTTCGATTCATCCAAATTGATCACTCACAAGTTCGATAAATTTGAGGACATCGAAGAAGCTATGATCATGATGAGAGACAAACCACGTGACATGATTAAGCCTGCTGTTATCTTAGAATAGTTATAAACTATTCTTTTTTCTTTTTTTATTTTCTTTATTTATTTTATTTATTCAATGCTTTTTTACTATTTTTCACAATTTAATTATAATATTCCAAACAAATAATAATTTACATTTTCATCATCAAATTGTTTTAAAATTAATTCAATTTCACTAATTCATTATAATTTCCATTATTATTTTAATATTTCAATTTAAAATCAATTTTTCATTCTAATATTAATTTTACAATCTTATTTTTATATTTAAGTCATTTTTAACTGCTTAATTTAAATATAAGTTCTTATAAATAAGTTATTGTATTGAAACTGCTTGAATTAGCAAGATTAGATATGGTGATGTGATGTTCGATTTGGTTTTGGCATGCTTTTTGGGCATTGGAATTGGAACCTGTACTGGAATGGTTCCTGGAATACATGTCAACACTGCAGGAGCGATCATGTTTGCATCCTCTGCATTCCTCTTGAATTATATATCTGCAGAATTCCTATGTGTGATATTCGTATCAATGTCCATCGCACATGCCCTGATCGAATTTGTCCCATCAATGCTCTTGGGAGTTCCTGAGGAAGGGACTGCCACATCCATTCTTCCAGGTCATAGAATGGTATTGGAAGGAAGATCAAAGGAAGCCATTCGCATAGTTTCCGTTGGAGGGTTTGGAGCCATCCTTGTAGTCATAATTATGATGCCCGTATTTTCAGTAGTATTGCCTTTTCTGCAGGGAATATCCAAGCCATATACCTGGATTATTTTGACTGTAGTATCGATATATATGATTCGTAGATTAAGCAATGGGGATATTGCATTTCTATGGTCACTCCTCCTTTTTGTTTTATCCGGCATATTAGGTTGGATAATGCTTCAAACCCCCATATCTTCTGGAATCTCTCTTATGTGTACCTTTAGCGGTTTGTTTGGAATCAGTACAATATTGTTCAGTTTGAATGACAGCTCCTCAATTCCTCATCAGAACAGATTCTATGAATTGGAAATTGATATGGATGCAGTAAAAAGCATTTTTGCAGGAGGAACTGCAGGAGCCATTTTAGGATTTTTACCAGGATTCGGTCCTGCCCAGGGAAGCATCATAGCACAGGGAGCATGCGGAACAAGTGACGAAAGTGATGATACAAAAAACTTCTTGCTGGCCAATAGCGGATTGAACACTTCAGACACTCTCTTCTCACTCATTGCCATTTATCTGATTGGCAATCCAAGGAGCGGAATTGCCGTATACATGTCCTATTTGATTTCAGAGTTCACTTTATCACATCTGATGATATTTACCTTCGCTTCTTTAATTGCAGTTTCAATATCCTTGATGATCTGTTTGAAATTAGGTGACAGCTTTTCAAATCTCATGCAGGGAATAGATTATAGAAAGCTTTCAATTGCAGTAATAATCCTTATGATTGTTATTTTATATGCCTTCGCAATCATCTACAAAGGGCCGATATTGTATCTTACCCTTGCATTGATAACAACAACTGCAATGGGACTCCTTCCACATTATCTGGGAGTGAGCAAGTCACATCTGATGGGAGTCCTGATTCTGCCTGCAATTATAATCTATATGCAGATGTACATCTAGAGCCTTGAACTCATGTTTAACCTGATTTCAAATATCATCATCTAACATGATTTGGTGATTTGATGGAAACTGATTTTATTTCTAATGATAATGATTTAATTCCAAAATACAATGTATTGAAATTCAATTTTTCAGATGAGGAAAAGCTCATTCTGGAAGAGCTGAGGGAAAATCTGATAGATCTGGCTATCAATGAGAAGATGTCTTCATTCAATGAGGAATTGATATTGAAGGACATTATTCGCTTTTTGGAGAATAGGCTTCAAAACAGGTTTGATTATGATTATAAGGAGAATTTGGCTAGAAACATGATGAAGGAGCTTATTGGCTATGGTGAGATAAGTTCATTGATTGATGATGATAATTTAGAGGAAATAATGGTTATTGGAGTAAACAAGCCGGTTTTTGTCTATCACAGAAAGTATGGTATGATGGAAACGGATCTGTTCTTTGAGAATGAATGGCAGATAACAAACATAATCGATTCAATCGCCCGTGAAACCAATAGGCGAATAGACCAGCAATCTCCCATTTTGGATGCAAGGCTTGCAAATGGCTCAAGGGTAAACGCAACCATTCCTCCATTGTCTGCAAACGGGCCTACAATAACCATTAGAAAATTCAAGAAGGATCCTTTAACCATTGTTGATCTAATCCGATACAACACATTGAACACTGAAATGGCATCATTCCTATGGCTCTGTGTTGATGGATTGGGGGTAAAGCCTGCAAATATTATTGTATCCGGAGGAACAAGCTCAGGAAAGACAACATTGCTGAATGCACTTTCAATATTCATAAATCCAAAGGAGCGAATAATTACCATTGAAGACACATTAGAGCTTCAAATTCCACACAAGCATATTCTAAGGATGGAAGCAAGAACAGTGAATATTGAAAATCAAGGTGAAATAACTATTGAGGACTTGGTAAAGAACTCCCTCAGGCAAAGGCCTGACAGGATAATAGTTGGTGAGGTTAGAGGAAAGGAAGCCATCACATTATTCACAGCACTTAATACAGGTCACTCAGGATTTGGAACATTGCATGCAAACAATTCCAGGGAAACCATCACAAGACTTACAAATGCCCCTATGAATGTCCCAAAGATAATGATTTCCTCAATAGATTTCATAATAATGGAAAAGAGAATCTACAGGTCAGATGGAATTTCCTACAGAAGAATTACAGAAATCGCTGAAGTTGTAGGGATGGAGGAAGGAACCATTCAATTGAGCAAGCTGTTTGAGTGGGATAGTGAAAATGATGAATTCAGAAACCTGACAATCATGAGTAAAACCTTGGAAGAGATGGCAAATCTAAAAGGGGTTCATATTTCTAAATTGAATGAAGAATGGAAAAAGAGACAAAGTGTTTTGAACTTTTTGGTCAAAAATAATATTTCTTCACAAGAAGATATAAGTCAGATTCTTGAAAATTATTATCTTAATCAGGGCTACGTATTAAATAAAATTGACAGTTAATTAAATTGATGGTTTTTATGATATTTTTATTTTAATTAATCATATTTTTTATATTTTGATAGGAAATTTTATTCCTATTTTTAACCTTATTTTTTAGAGCATGGTGATTATTATTTTAGAGGAATTTTTTATTCAATTCAGTGATTTATTGATCAATCTTTTCATAAGATTTATTGATTTCATTATTTCATTTATGAACCGATTTAATGATAAAAGTAATTTGGAAAATGAAATTGATTCATATAATGAAAGTGATTCTAAGAATGAAATCAATTTTAATAGCAAAGAGATCTTTAAGATAAACAATTTCTTGAAAAATGATAGCATATTTGAAGAATTGGAAAATAGGTATTCTCATGATTATTCTTCAAATGAATCCAATTCCAACACCAAATCCCAGAATATCTTCACTAGCTTGAAAAATGAAAGTTATGATGGCAATGAATTGAATGATAATCTGAGTATTAAAGAAAGAATAATCAATCTATTGCTAAATAACAGTTACATTGAGGTAAATGAATCCAATATCTATAATAAGATCTCTAGAATTATTGTAGTGATGTTTTCTATTTTAACAATGATTGTTGCTTTAATCAGCTATTTCATATCATTGGAATTGGGATTGGCCATTCTCATAACATTTCTATTGATGACCATTGCAGTATTCTATTATCCGAAGATAAAAAAGGAAAAGGATTACTCTTCATTCTCCAAGGAACTTCCTTATGCACTAAGGCAATTGGCCACTGAACTTAGGTCTGGCAAAAGCCTATTTGATTCATTGGATTCCGTTGCAATCTCAGATTATGGTGTATTGTCTTTAGAGTTCTCGAGACTTCTTGAAGAAATCAAGTACGGGGAAAGCACAGAAACAGCATTCCTGAATCTGGAAAGGAGGGTTGATTCAAAGGCATTATCTCGAGTTATTTATGAAATTCTAACAAGCCTGAGGATTGGTTCAAACCTTTCCAACTCCTTAAGCATAATTGCAGATGATGTAAACTTTGACATCAGAATGAAATTGAAGGAGTATAGTGAAAAGCTGAATGCATTCATTATGATCTATACATTTTTAGCTATTTTGGCGCCGGTCATTATTTTGACAATGCTCCTTGCGGCCTCTGTAGTGATTGGCGATTTGGTTCCTGGTGATTTGATATTGGTTCTTTATTCTGTATTTTTTCCAATGATAATTGTATTTTTAGGGTTTGCAATAAAGAAATTGGAGCCTAAAGTCTAATGTGAAATTACTGAAGAAATAGAAGAAATAGTAAAAATAGGAAAATAATAAAAATAAATTAAAAAAAGTAAATGGCTTAAATTTTTAAAATAAAGTGATAAGGAGGAAGAAAATTGGTTTTGGCTTGGTTTGATTTATAAATTAAGAATATTTGATAAATATAAGATAAGAACAATGTTTTATTTTAGGTGACACATTGTTCTTATTGGTTTAAAGAGCATTATTTTTTTTTAATTTGAGCGATAAGTTTAAAAAATAGCTCTCTTTAAACACATATTTTATTTTATAATTTTTCATATAAAAACTTTATTACTTTTTTGTAAAAAAGTATTACTTTTTATTTATTTTTTGATTTTTTAGTATTATCACTAAAGATTTTTTTCATTTAACTCCATTTTTTTATAAGTTCTTCTTTCGAATTTCAATTAGATTATATTCACTGCATGAGGAATCTTGGACTTGATGGCATTATGTATTTGAGGAATTGTAGTGGTTACAATAGACTCCTTAGCTATCTTTCCAGCACCCTTATCATCTGCATGGCCTCTGATGATTGTTGCGTTCAATTCCTCTTGAAGATTGTCAACGCTGACTTGTTCCACCCAAGGGTTGCTGTCAGTGATAATGATTTCATCGATTCCCTTCTTATCTAACTCTTTTGCAACAAGCCATGAAACGAATCTGCCTCCGTGCAATGAAACGGAGTTTCCATTGATGCTCTCTGAAATTTCCTCTAAAGTCTTTGGAAGATGCATTTCCTTATACATCTTGGAGTTTTGTATTGTTGCCCAATGTGCATCTCCAATTGCAAATGAACCGATTGTCTTCGGATAGATGTTCTCAGGACCTGCAAGTTTCACCGCATGGGTCAATGCTAGGAGTTCTTCCCTTTGAACAGGAACTCTTGTCGGACCAGCTTGTATTTCCTCGTTCATGATTTTGATTACTCTTGGAAGGCCAAACTTGCCTCTTCTTGCAGTTCCGGGCTCGAAACCGCACATGTATCCGTGGTGGTTTTTAGGAAAACCGGTGATTATCACATTCAATCCGGTCCTAAGCCCTGCCCTGCATTCGCTTTCATAGGCTCCATTGGTGGCAACGACTTTACCTGGACATAGGATTCTGCTCATTGCTATTGCCTTTGCAAAGCTTTCATTTGTGTTTTCACATCTGTTGAATGGGCCTCCTTCAATCACAAAAACGTCCACACCCATTTCAATGGCCTTTTCGAATCCAATGATAAGTTCATCGTATCCGTCACCTACAAACATGATTGCTTCGAGTCCTTTTCCATATTTTTTAGCAAGGTCTGCCAGGTCTTCAGCTTCTTCAAGAGGTGCCGCATGTCCATCATTGCACTGTTCGCTGCTTAAGTTGATTGCAACTGAAGATGATAGCCGCACCCAGGTTTCCTTGTCCATCTCTTCAGCCTTTTCCTTATCGATCAATCTTTCATGGATTCTTCCTCTTGGGCATTCAGTAAAGCTTGGGCCTTGATTGTAGCAGTCTCCGCCACATCCCACGATATGTTTAGGGAATCTCATTGCACCATATTTTCCAAAGTGGTCAAGGTCCAATGGAACATCTGTAATGTTGTAGACCTCTTCCATTATTTCGACTCCTCTTTGACCGTATTTCTCTCCAATGTCTGAGAATGCGTATGCGCAAATGTGTATAGGAGCTCCAATCATATTGGCAAGCATACAGTTGCCGAAGAGCTCCATCTTTTCCAAGTCTGAAGCGCAGGTTCCAACAACCACTTCAGTCAGGTCACATCCTATTGGGAACTTCTTGAAACGGGTTCCAAGTTTCATGGTCTCTTCAAAACTTAAGTCTGAAATTGCATCAACAACAGATGTCACATCCTTTTCAGCCTTTGCCAATTCCAAAGCACTTTCATCACTATTTATTGATTCCTTAATAAGTTCATACATTTTTTCCCTCAACTTCGAGTCTTTTTAAAGTATTTTCTTAAATGAATTATTGTAAATTAGTCTAATTATTACTATATTTTAAAAAATCCATAAAAAAGTAATACTTTTTTATAAAAATTTATTACTAATTCTACTTTTCTATTTAATTTTTCTATAATATAAAAATTTTGTTATTTTTTAGGCCTTTTTTGATAAAATTTTCTTGAGTATTACTTTTAGTTTCATATGACTCAAAGAGTAATAAATAATTTTAAATATGTATTACAATATATTTATTATTACTACTTTGTTAATTAGTATTACTAAATTCTTATAAAATTCGTTTAAGTATTACTACTTAATTAACTTAATGATTTGACTCAAAGTTTTATAAGTAATTGGAGTACTTTAATGGGGTTTTTAAAACTTTTAAAGAATTATCGTCATGTTTTAAAATTAATTCTAAATCATGACCTCATATATTTTCCCTAAATCCAAATCAAAGTTTGGCCCCATTTATAGAATTGGTGATGCGATTAATAAAATAAAATTTCTAACAAAGTGGTAAAATATAAAGGAGATATTTAAAAATGAAAGTAGCAATTTTAGGTGCTGGCTGTTACAGAACTCACGCAGCTAGTGGAATTACAAATTTCTCTAGAGCTTGTGAAGTAGCAGACATTACCGGAAAAGAAAACATCTCAATGACCCACTCTACCATTGAAATGGGTGCTGAACTTTTAGAATTAGCAGGTGTAGATGAAGTTGTTGTAGCTGACCCTGTATTTGACGGCGAATTTACTGTAGTGGAAGACTTTGATTATGCAGAAGTAATTGCTGCACACAAAGCTGGAAACCCTGAAGAAGTAATGCCAGCAATCAGAGCAAAAGTAGGAGAATTAGCAGAAACCGTACCTAAACCAGCTAACGGTGCTATTCACTTTACTCACCCAGAAGATTTAGGAATGAAATGTACTACCGACGACCGTGAAGCAGTAGCTGACGCAGACTGGATCATGACCTGGTTACCAGAAGGAGGTATGCAACCTGCAATCATCGAAAAATTCGCTGATGTAATTAAAGATGGTGCAATTGTAACCCACGCATGTACTATCCCAACTCCCGGATTAAACCAAATCTTCGAAGACTTAGGCAAAAACGTAAACGTAGCTTCCTACCACCCAGGTGCAGTACCTGAAATGAAAGGTCAAGTTTACATTGCAGAAGGTTTCGCTGACCAAGCAGCTATCGACACTTTAAAAGATTTAGGTGCTAAAGCAAGAGGATCCGCATTCACCTTACCTGCAAACATGGTAGGTCCTGTATGTGATATGTGTTCCGCAGTAACTGCAATTACCTATGCTGGTCTTTTATCCTACAGAGACACTGTAACTCAAATCTTAGGTGCACCAGCAGGATTCGCTCAAATGATGGCTAACGAAGCATTAACCAACGTAACCAAATTGATGGCAGATGAAGGTATTGACAAAATGGATGAAGCATTAAACCCTGGTGCATTATTAGGTACCGCTGACTCCATGAACTTCGGTCCATTATCTGAAATTGTACCTACTATCTTAGAATCTTTAGAAAAAAGATCTAAATAAGTAATTTGGGTTAAAAAAAGATCTGAATATATTGTTTGGTCTTAAAAAAAGATTAAAATAAGTGTTATAACTTTATTAGTTATAATGGTTGAAATTGCTCTTTGAGAAATTTTAGCTACCAAAACTAAAGAAATTAAATTTAATAGACATTAATCTTTTTTGTGAATTTTGGGGTTAATGCTATTAATTTAATTCTTTAGTCACTATTAAACAATAAGTTATTATTTTAATTCACAAAAGCTCATGAAGAATTATAATAACATATCATCTAATGAATTAATATTTATTGATATTATTATTTATTTATTGTTATATTGTTTTTGGAATGTTTAAAAACAGTAATAACATTAATTAAATTTTTAATATTTTTATTAAGAGATAAGATAGTTCTATTATAATTATTCATAAGTTTTTATTATTTTTATTATTCTGTTTAACTAATCAGATAATACTCTTAAAATTCTGTTTAATGTAATCAGATTAATATTTTGTAAAGCTTATTGAAGAAATTTGTAAAATATTAATCTAATTATCATTAATTAATTATTTTATAAACTAGTTAAGGTGTTAACTTGATAGAATCTATCTTAGAGAAAGCTAAAAATAGAGAAAAATTAACTAAAAATGAATTAATTCAATTATTTGAAATAGATGATGAGGAAAATCTAAGGAAATTATGCCAGATTGCTTGTGACATCCGTAATGAATGTTCCGATGTGATCAAATTGACCTCTACAATCCATCTTACAAATAAATGTCAAGTTCAACCAAGATGCAAATACTGCGGATTTGCCGCTAAAACCTCATCCATCGGATATTACGATGCATTCTATAAATCTGATGAAGAGATACGTGAAGCGGCATTCTGCGTTGAAAGATCAGGCATTCCTAGAATCAGCTGTTCCGGCGGACACGGCTATAAGGGCAAGCAGGCAGTCAATGCAGCAAGGATTGTAAAAGGTGAGACAAACCTTGAGATATTGGTCAATGTCGGTGCTGACCTGACCCAGGAGGCTGTTGATGAATTGAAGAAATGCAATGCAGATACCGTTTGCTGCAATTTGGAAACAACCAATGAAGAGCTTTTCAATTTCGTAAAGCCTGGTGAAAGATTATCCGATCGTATAAACATTTGCCAAATGGTATCTGATGCGGGAATAGGATTGTCTTCCGGACTATTGATTGGTCTTGGGGAGTCCTATGAAGACAGGGTTGACCATCTGATCTTCCTAGGCACTTTTGACACCTTGGAGGAAATTCCTATCATGGGATTCAATCCTTATGTTGACACTCCAATGGAAAATCATCCTCCTTGTTCAATTGAAGAGCAATTGAAGACCATTGCCATTACAAGGATCATGTATTCTCGTATTAGGATTACCGTTCCGACACCGACCATAGGTCCTGAGAATGTTGAGCTTCCTTTGCTTGCAGGAGCCAACAATTTGGCAACTGTCATTCCAGAGGATTATCCTTTGATTGTAAAGGGAGTTGGAAATCCTGACTACGGCAATTTGCATGAAGTCATTTCAGTGGTTGAGAATTTAGGCCTTGAAGTTCAGCTTCACGCTTAAGTCATTGAATTCTTTGTCTATTCAAATACAAAATTGATTTGTTTTTTTAATGTTTAAGTTATATTCGTGATAAAATGGCATTTGAAGAAAGTATTAGGAATGCGTCTCTCCAATCTTATGAAGGCACTCGTAAAGGAGACACCATTGAAGAGATTGAAGCTATTCAGGATTATATTCGCAATGCAAAGATTGTAGTTCCCAATAAGAATGGCATTAAAGTGGAGGTTATTAACGAAGTCCTTAATAGATTTGGCATTCCATCTGCAGAATATTTGCATGTGAATACCAATTACGCTGATTTCAGCCGCATGCCTGCCATTGCAAAAGCCATGATTGCAGTGGATCAGTCAGATGCAGATCTTGTCATTGCAAGAGGGCGTTTGGGAATTCCAGGCTCCGGTTCCTTTCTGGTTTTTATGGACAGCAAGTCAAGAATACTGACTGCAGCGACTTCCCCTTCCCATGTCATCCATCATCAGCCATTGGAGAAGACAGTTTATAAGGAAACTTTAGAGGCTTTGAAAAAGGTAGGATTTAAAGAGATTGAATAGATTTAATGGTATGGGTTAATTTTTATCTTAGGATTTATTTGATGATTAAATGAATTTTCAAGTTTTATTTAAAATTTCTTTGATGATAAAATGAATATTCAGGATTATGATACTGGAATAAGTTCAGAGGTCTTTACAGTAAAGTCAAATATTCGATTAATAGATATCTTTAATTTGATTTTAGAGAAGAAGGCAAATGCTGTATTGGATTTATTCAGTGATTTAGTGAAAAAGGAAATAATCAATAAGGAAAGTTCCATAGTGATTGTCGGAACTTATTTTACAGGAATAACCATTGCAAAATACTTATCATATAATGATTACAATGATATCACTATTGTTGATATCTATCCTCATCTTGAAAGATTCATAGGTTCAAAATTGGGAAATCCCCTTATTGAAAAGGGGGATGAAAAGGGCAATGATATCTTAGAATCTTTTAGGAATATCAGATTCTCTTCCGATTTGGATTTGATAAAGAATGCTGATGTTGTAATTGACACCACTGGCTTGGGAGGACTTAATGAAAGCCAATCCGAAGCCATTTATACAAAGGTTTTCATTATTGAAGACCCGATAGCTGAAGACAATGACCCTTTGCTAAATGTTAAGAACAACATCTACAATAGGGCTAGTCTAGTCAATTCCTATAATAAGTATGTCCTTAAAACAAAAGGATTGGATACAAAGACATCAGGGACCATGACATTGGCGATAGATGTCTTAAGGCAGTCCATGAATGAGATATTGGCAAGGGAAGGTGTTCTTTATTGCTCAAGTGAAATGACATTCTATGAGGAAATCATCTTTAAGGAAAAGGATTTGGACAGATTCTTCAGATTAATCGAATCTCCAGTCATTAAGGTTTCAACAATCTTGCCTTTTGATTGTGATGATCTCATTAAAGACTTTATTGATGAGATTCATTCGGAAATCTTGATTAGGTGGTAGTTTTTATATAAATCAATTTAGTTTAAGGCGGAAGTTTTATAAAAGTGATTTTATCTTATTAGGTGGAAATATGTTTGCAAATGATATTTTTAATATTATAGATGAAATGGTGCCTCGCAGATATGCACTGGAAAATGACAAAATAGGATATTTTGGAAAGACTTTTGACAATTTGGATATTAAAAATATTAAGATTCTAATGGATCTGTTTCCTAATGATGACTTGAAATTCAATACTGGAGACTTGGTCATTTCCCATCACCCTCCGTTATTCATGCCAAAAACACCTACATATGTTGTTCATTCCAATTGGGATATTATGAGTGGAGGTTCCAATGATGCCCTGGCTTATTATTTGGGTCTAAAGCCAATTTCAATTTTCCACAAGCAAACTGGAATTGGCAGAATCTGCTCCTCAACAAAAACATTGGACCAGTTTTTAGCGTTGATCTGCTATAAGTTTGGTCCTGAGAATGTAAGGTTGGTTCATGATGGCGATTTTGATAAGATGATGAGGAAGATAGCCATTGTTTCAGGTTTCGGCTTAAGCAATAGGGACTTTATTAAGTTGGCCAAGGACAGGTCTGTAGATGCATTTGTCTCAGGTGACTTGAATCATTCTAATGCAATTCTGGCCAAAAAGCTGGGAGTTACCCTGATTGATGTTTCCCATCATATCATTGAGCTTCCAGGATTGTTTGCATTTACACAGATGCTGAAAAACAATAAGGAGATTGATGTTCCTGTGGAAATGATAGACACTGGTGTTCCTTGGAAATATATCTCTGCCGATTTTTAATTTGTAGGATGGTAAAATGATTCAGGAAATGGAAAACAATTTAGTTCCCAAGGGAAGTATTGATTTAGTGGGCTTTGGAAGATTAGGATTAAGAACAGGGATTAACCTCATTCAAATTCATAGGGGAGGCCCTGCCAAGATAACAGTCATTGACGGACAGAAGATATCAGAATCAGACATAATATTTCTATTGAAAGGCGCTGAAGTGGGAACTTACAAAGCTGATTTTCTAAAGGAGATTTCCACTCATCCAAGTGATTTCAGGGAAGTTGTCTCAATCACAGAAGATATTGGTGAAGACAATTTGAATCTGATACAAGGGGATGTTGTTGTCATTGAGATAGCTGGAGGAAACACAATACCTACAGCTGCAAACATTATCAGGAAGGCACATGAAAACGGATCTAAAACAATAGGAACTGCAGGAATCTTTGGCATTGGAGATGAGGAAATCATAGTGAAAGACATTTCAGAATTTGATGATTCCAATCCTGCCGTTGAAGAGCTAAGAAAAGAGGGAATCATAGAAAATCATATGATTGTAACTACAAACACATTCATTCGTGATGCAATTCCAATAACCCCTTATGTTTTGGATGACATTGCCAATATCATTACAAGAGAGGCTTTGAAGCTATTGATTGAAAAGAATAATGAATAATTTAAAATGATTAAAATATGATTAATTTCGATTTAAAACAAGGTTAATTCTTGGATTATTATTCTGAAGGTTTTAAAAATGATTACTATTGCTACTGCTGAATGCTTTACCCACGGGATATTGGCTAGAGAGATACATGCTCTTGCCCAGGATTATGAGGATAATTTCTCATCCAAATATTCAAATCTGGTGAATGAGGCTCAGAAGGACTGCATAAAGGATGCAATCTTAGATGACAAGTGTTCCATTTTTGATTTAAGGGATCTAAGTGTGACCTGCGGATTGTTCATACCTACCTTGGATGCAGTCAGGTCCATTCTGCAGATTGACAATCCAGTCGAACCTTTGGAATTGATTAAGGGAATCAAGGTCTATGATGACATTGGGGACATTGAAATGTCCATCCTGATGGCAGAAGCCGCTAAAAAAATAGCAAATACATCTATAGGGATAGGTACAACAGCAGGAATCGGTAACGGTGGTATCGCCATTGTGGACGATGATATGATTATTAGCACAAGTTCTGATGTAAGTGCCAATTTAATCAAGGCCAATTCCAATAATTTGTATATGCGTCAGAAGAGTGGCATAGAGAAAACATTGAAGATACTGATTTACTATTTGAATGGCAATTTTGATAGGATCAGGAATTTGAATAATGTCAATATCATCTATAAATGAAAATAAAAAAAGAATTATAAACCGAATTTTTATAATTCAGCTTATAATTTAAACAATTTTTTAAATAATTTTAGTTAAACAATTTTTTTTAAACAATTAATTTTTTAAATTAATAAAATTCTAAAAACTTTTTTGAAAACTTATTTTCCGGCTTCACCAATTAATGCATCAGTGCTGTGGCTTGCCTCAGCATTGATTGCGAATGCCTCTTCATCCCCTAATACTGATTTGGTGCTTCTTAGACCAAACAGCATAGTGGATAGGTTATGAAGCAAGGAAGTTGTAGTAGGAGGTATTGCTCCTAGCAATCCAAGACCTATTAATGATCCATTGAACATGACAATGTGCCTATAATTGGTGTTTATCTTGTCAAGCATTCCAGTGGACAGCTTTCTAAGTGTTACCAGGTCATGCAAGTCATCTGAAAGAAGTGAGATGTCTGCAACCTCCCTTGCAATGTCTGATGAGTTTCTCATTGCCACTGAAACATCTGCGGCGGACAATGCAGGGGAATCGTTGATTCCATCGCCAACCATTATCACTTGATGGCCTTCATCTTTCAGCTCTTGGATTATGCTGGCCTTGTCTTCCGGAAGGACCTGTGACTTGTACCTTGTAATGCCTAAGTCATTGGCTATCTTGTTTGCGGCGTTTTCACTGTCACCAGTCAGCATGACCACATTGCTAATGCCTAGCTCTTTAAGCTGGTTGATAACATCATAGGCTTCGTCCCTTACAGGGTCTGAAATGCAAAGGATTCCCTGAAGCTTCTTGCCGATTGCAAGATAGATTACAGAATACTCCTTGATGTTTTCTTCTATGAGCTTCTGCTGCTTCTTGGTGAACCTTATTCCTTCATCCTCTTCTACGAAGTGCCTGCTTCCGATGATTGCCCTTTTGCCGTCATAGGTGGTTGAGATTCCATGTGCAACGATGTATTCGACTTCACTATGGTCTTCCTCATGATGCAACCCTTCCTTTTCGGCCTGCTTTACAATGGCTGTTGCCACACTATGTGCAAAGTGCTCTTCAATGCATGCAGAGATTCTCAAGACTTCATCCCTATCGTATTTTCCGCATGGAATGACCTTTTCCAGTACCGGGTGGGCATTGGTCAGGGTTCCGGTCTTGTCAAAGACTATTGTATCTGCATTTGCATATGCTTCCAAGTGTTTTCCGCCTTTAACCATCATCCTGTTGTCAGATGCTTCCTTCATTGCAGTGATGACTGAAATAGGAGTGGTCAGCTTGATTGCACATGAGAAGTCCACCATCAATACAGCCAATGCCTTTGTGGTGTTTCCTGTAAGCAGGTAGGTCAATGCGGTTGTCAGCAGACTGTAAGGTACAATGGAATCTGCCAATCTTTCCGCCTTGCTTTGAATGCTTGCCTTCAGCTCTTCAGAGTCTTCAATCATGTCAATGATCTTATTCAGTCTGGTTTCATCGTTGACGCTGCGGACTTCAATTATGATTGATCCCTCTTCCACAACAGTTCCTGCGTGTACAGCTTTGCCTGTGCTTTTATGAACTGCCAAGGATTCTCCAGTCATGGAAGCCTCATTGATCATCGCATCCCCATCGGCAATCACTCCATCAATTGGGATTATTGCTCCGGTTCTGATTCTTATCTTATCCTCCTTCTTGATTTCAGATAATGGGAATTGCCTTTCAATCTCATTGCCCTCATCATCCTCTTCAACCAGCCATACGCTATCTATGTTTAATGCCAAGCTGCTTTTCATTGTGCTTTTGGTCTTTTGCATGGTATAGTCTTCCAGCATGTCTGAGATGGATAGGAGGAACATCATGGAACCGACGGATTTGTAATTGCGGGTCAGCAATGATGCAGCTATCGCTGTTCCGTCAAGAAGTGCAACATCAGTGCGAAAGCTTGTCAAGCTATCCAAACCATGGTATAGGTAGTGGGATGCTCGATAAAACATTCTAATCTTTCTAAATGGAATGGGCAGAATGATCTTAAAGAGATATCTTTTCAACACATGCTTTGACAGCCTTGTGAAAAAGTCGTTTGATATTTCACTTAGACTTATTTCATCGCTCGCCTTTCCTTCATAAAGATCCTTTTGGGATATCTTATCCAATATATGAAGAATTTCCTCTTTTCTGTCTGCATCATTATAATAGATTAATATGCTTCCGTTTCTGTGTGAGATGTTCACAGCATCAATGAAGTCGTATTCAAGCAAGGTTTCGCTCAAGCCATAAGTTTCCTTTTTGGTAAATGCATCTTTACCTGCACGCACTCTCAATCGAGTGCCCTTATCGTAAACTATATCGTAAATCATGGCTCTGATTCATAATATATTGCAATTAAAAATTAGATTCTTTTATTAGATTTGCCTAATGTCTATTAAAAAAATATATAATTTTTAATTTTCCTTAATTATTCTTACCACTGATTATTTTTACTAATAATTATTTTTGACAACTTATTCTTCATCATCAGTTATGTCAACACATACGCTTTCCTTTTTTGCTGCTTTTGCATCTGTGTGAATGTCTTCAGCATTGTCTTTGATGTCTTGAATGGACTCTTCTAGTTCGCTTTTGCAGGTCAATACCTTTGCCATTCCTTTAGCGGCATAGTCTTTGGTTGTTTGTGATTCCAATATTTTCTTGCCTACAATTGCAGTAGCTATTCCTCCAACAAAAAGCAATGCATGCTTATGCTCGATCATTTTATCAATAATTTCTCTTTGTGCCATAATATCACCATTTTTAATTTTCAATCCAATAGCAAATCTTTTGCTATTCAGACTCTGTTTATTATATTTCATTTCCGTTTTATTTAAATGTTTAGGTTTACCTAAATATATGTATTAATACTAATTATATATTATTATGTATAACTAAAAGATATTTCTTATTTTTATTTTGATTCCTTATTTCTCTTTTTAAAGCGTTTTCCTTGGGAATCGATTTTTCCAACGGTTTTTTCTAAAATTTTTATAGATACAATTAGGTAAACCTAAACTTTATATATTATGAAAACAAAAATAGTATTAGGTTTTAGGTATGCCTAAAATAATCTATTTGGCAAATCCTTTATTTTCATTTTAATTAACAATCCAAATATTTTTAAAAATCAACACAATTTATTTTAAAAATATCCCCATTTTTAAAACAGAATTTAAAAAATTTAATTAAACTACAAAAGCCTTTAAATATTGAGATTTCGTCCAAGCTAGATTTAGGCATACCTAAATTTCCTACTTTATTGGCAGATGCCTAATTATAGACCGCTATGTTCCAATGATATTTTATTAATATGGGTTTTCTGCAATTATCAGACATAATATTTATTTAATAAATTTCTTGAGAGGTTTTGAAAATGATAAAAAGATTGAATGAACTTAAATCTGGAGAATCCGGCACTTTAGTTTCATATGGTTCTGGAGGAGACTTGGAATTGAAAAGACACTTGCTCGGTATGGGCTTTGTCAAGGGTGCAGACGTAGAAGTGGAAAAGGTTGCACCACTCGGGGATCCTATACAAATCAAGGTGAAAGGATATTCCGTTTGTCTTAGAAAAGAGGAAGCAAGAAACATTGAAATTGAAGTCGCATGATTTCTTAATCTGATATTTTAATGAAAAATATTTTTTTAATTTTTAATTTTTATAAATTT
>NZ_JAFQQZ010000061.1 GCF_017410345.1 Methanobrevibacter sp. | reverse complement strand
TTTATTAATTTTTTAAGCAATCCTGCCAGATTTTTTATCCATTTTTAATTTAATTTTAATCTGCATCTTCATCAAGTGTTTCAAGCAAAAAGCTTACAGGACGGAATCCATCATTGCAGGATATCATTGCTGATTTCTTATTTTTCATCCAGCCATCGTATAAATCTTCACCGCCAGATGATAATGCAAGCACAAATGATGAAATGCTTTCCCAAGCGCTGCTGCAGAAATCTTCAGGCTTTTCCCATCCATTAGCAATAAAAGTGTCTCCAAGCTCTACATCACATTCATGTTCCATTGGATTTTCGTATTTTTCAATCAAGTCATCATATCTTGCTTTTTTCATTACAGTGATTTTTACTTTTTTCATCATAGCACCTGTTTAAATATCTCTTGGTTTTTTTATTTATTTTTTATTTTTTCTTAAAAAATTTTAAATACTTTATTCTATTAAAATTTAAAATGGAATATAAAGGTGGGAAGATAAAATGGATAAAAAATTGATTTTCAGATATGTAATGCTTATTGTTGGAGTAAGTATAATGTCCTTAGGTATCTCATTATCCATTAAAGCTACTTTAGGAACTGCCCCAATATCTTCTGTTCCTTATGTTTTATGCATTATTTTTCCTTTAAGCGTTGGAGTATTTACAATACTTTTCAATGCACTTCTTGTTTTATTTCAAATGCTTCTTCTCAAGAAAGTTACAGTTTCACAGATTGCACAAATGCTTATTTGCATATTATTTGGGTATATGATTGATTTCACCCTTGGGTTCCTAAGCTTTATTAATCTCACTGATTACATCAGTCAATGGATTTTATGTATTGTGAGTTGTTTTGTTCTTGCTTTTGGTTTAACCATTGAGGTTAAGTCAAATCTTACCATGCTTCCAGGTGACGGTGCAGTTCTAGCTATTGCAGAAGTATTGAATAGGGACTTTGGAAAGGTAAAGCCATTTTTTGACATATCTATCATAACTATGGCTGCAGTTATCTCATTCATATTCTTAGGCCATCTCGAAGGAGTTCGTGAAGGAACCATTTTTGCAGGAATTGTTGTAGGTTTCATCATCCAATTTTATGATAGGATTTTTGGCAAAAAAATTGATGAATATTTAGAAGATTAACTGATATTTTTTATGAGAGAAATTTTCCAATAATTTCATTTTTATAAGAATTTCTGATTTTTTCAAAAAAGACAAATTTTCCTTTTTTTAATAAAAATACTCTTGTTTGTTCTTTATTTTTTGTTCGGGGGTTTTAAAATTTTATTATTACTCAAATAACTTTTTTTAATAATTTGCAAAAAATTTTTTCTATTATATAAATGTTTTGTTTTGATTTTAACATTAAACTTTATAAAAAGCAAATACTATAAATATAATTGTGATATTATGGTAGTTAAAATCGCTATATTAAGAAGTGGTAATATTGGTTCTTCACCAATATTAGATTTATTATTAGACGAAAGAGCAGACAGACCAAACATCGACGTAAGAGTATTTGGATCTGGAGCAAAAATGAACCCTGAACAAGTCGAAGACGTTGTACCTAAGTTCAAACAATTCGACCCAGATTTCTGTATTTTCGTAAGCCCAAACCCAGCTGCACCTGGTCCAGCTAAAGCAAGAGAATTATTATCTGCAGAAGATATTCCTGCTATTATCATCGGTGACGCTCCTGGTAAAGGTAAGAAAGACGAAATGGATGAACAAGGTTTAGGTTACATTATTGTTATGGCTGACCCAATGATCGGTGCAAAAAGAGAATGGTTAGACCCAACTGAAATGGCTATCTTCAACGCTGACATCATTAAGGTATTAGCTGAAACCGGTGCTTTAAGATTAATCCAAAAAACCATTGACGGTGTAATCGAAGCTGTAGAAGCAGGTAACGAAATCGAATTACCTAAACTCATTGTAACTGCTGAAAAAGCAGTAGAAGCAGCTAAGTTCCAAAACCCATACGCAAAAGCAAAAGCTATTGCTGCATACGAAATGGCTGGTGCTGTAGCAGGTTTAGACATGAAAGGTTGTTTCATGACCAAAGGTTTCGAAAACTTCATTCCTTTAGTAGCTGCTGCTCACGAAATGGCTGCATGTGCTGCTGCATTAGCAGCTGAAGCAAGAGAAATTGAAAAATCCAACGACACTGTATTAAGAACCCCTCACATGAAAGAAGGTAACGTTGGTTGCAAACTTGATTTAATCAGCAAACCAGAATAAGTGTATTGGATTTAAGTAGCTTTTTAGCTACTTATTTTTCTTTTTTCTTTTTTAAAACAAATTCAAATCAAATCAAATAAATCAAATCTCAAATCAAACCAAAATTTACTTTTTTTATTTTTATTTAAACTCAATTTCAAGACTTTTTATTTAATAATTTAATTCGTTAAAATACTAACAATATGATTGAAATGCTATCATTTTTTTATGGTGATGTGAAATGCCTTCTATAGATTACTTTGAATGTGAGGATTGCGGATTCAGATGGAAAGATCAGGGACCATTGCTCTTTTGCCTAAATGAGGACGGCGAGATTGAAGAGTATATCCTGATTAGAAAAGCCTATGATTTGGATAGGGATTCCTTAATCTCAGGAGACATTGTCGAAACTTATTGCGTGAATTGCGATAGGAAGATAAAGCTATACATCATATCCGTCATTAGGAATCCATCTGATGAAGATGAAGCTATTTCCTTAATAGAAAACTTGGCTAAGGAAAATAGGATTTCCAATGAAATCCTAAAGCCATTCATAAAATCTTCAGATTTGAAGGATGACTGTTATATTGTAGACCTATCAAGAAACTTCCACTCTTCAAAGAAGTATCACTGCCCTAGCTGTGACAGTGAGATTCCAAAATATATCCTATCAAAAAACAAATGTCCAAAATGCAATGGTGAAATAAAAGTAGTTGATGGGATGTGCTTGGATAAATTCTAGAGAAATAGATTAAGAAATCATTAAAAAGTTAAAAAAATAATAAAAAATAGATTAAAAATAAATTTAAAAAAAGAAAAGTAAAAAAATAAAAGGCCAAATAAACCTTTAAGTTACAATACGCCTTTTGTACTTAAGATCTCATCATGCTCTATCTTACATGCATCATACAATGATTTTGCAAATGCCTTGAAAAGAGCTTCGCATTTGTGGTGGTCATTTGAACCTTCACAGGTTCCATAGACATTGATCTTTCCGCTTGAGGCAAATGACTCAAAGAAGTGAACTACAACATCACTGCTCAAATCACCGATCTTATCGCATTTAAAGTCAAGCTTCATATTGCAGTAGCTGCGGCCGCTGATGTCTATGGCAACTGTTGCAACGGAATCATCCATAGGGACAATCGCATGGCCCATTCTTCTGATTCCTTTCTTATCGCCAATAGCTTCAGCAAAAGCCTCACCTAACAATATGCCAACATCTTCCACAGTGTGGTGGTCATCTATTTCAATGTCACCTATTGCCTTGATCTTCAAATCAATGAAGCTGTGTTTTGAAAATGATTCCAGCATGTGGTTGAAGAAATTGACTCCGGTGTCAATTTCATATTTTCCGCTTCCATCAATATTCATTTCTATTTCAATATCTGTTTCAGATGTCTTTCTTGAAACTTTAGCTGTTCTAGTCATTGAATCACTCACTTGATTTAAGTTTTATAATAGTATGATATAGTCAACAATTTATCGCAAAATTTTAAACTATAATTTAATTAAAATAACGATTAATAATTCATTCATCTGGCGCATTTCTCATAATTTTAATTGCATCTGGACCGCATTTCATTGCACATAATGTACAAACATGACAATAATCCAGGTTTGATACATGTGCAACCTTATCAATTGTCCAAATATATCCACCTTTAGGGCAAATTTCCTTGCAATTTCCACATGCGGTGCATTTGTCCTCATCAACTATAATTTTTAAAATAATATCACCATTGAATAAATCTGTAAATAATCTTATTTTGTTTAATCTATATAAAACTATAGGCTAAATTATTAGATTATCTTATTTTTAAGCATTTAAAAAATGATTATAATTTTAAAGTAGCTATTGACAATGCCTTGAATCCAATGTAAACTTCTTTTCCCAAACTCAAATCTAAGTCTTTTCCTGCAGACAAGGTAATGTCTGAGAAAATATCCACTCCGCCAATATCTATTTTAACACGAATCATCTCATCCTGAAGCTTCATTTCAGTAACTCTGCCTTTGAAGATATTTCTTATGCTGGATGTTTGAGGCTCCAACATTATGAAGATATTGTCATAGCTTATTAAAGCCAATATCTGATCTCCAACTTTATATTCCTTTTTCAAAGGAATTGTTATGGTCAATTCATTCATTTGAATTTTCATGACCCCTTTTGCCTTATCCACTTCAAGAATTTCCGCTTCGATTTCGTTGGTTTCCCTGTGGAGTTCCATGATGGCATTGATCTTTTTGCATTCCTTCAATATTTGCAAGCCCTCTTCGGTAAGGGTGGTACTGCCTCCACCACCGCTTCCTCCTTTTTTTGTGCTTACAATAGCTATATCCAAAGCGGATTCTATTTTGTCGATATAGTTCAAAGCGGTTCTGTAAGAAATTTTAGAACGCTTAGCCGCTTCTGTAATGGATCCGCTTTCATTAATATAAATCAATAGATTGAATTTCTTTTGATCCAAAAGAAAAGAATTTCCATCAATATTGATCTTATATTCAACACCAGCCTTAACTTCAGTCATTTTAATCGTCCCTTTTACCTTATTAACAACTTATTTTATAAAAATTACCCTTTATTGATAGTTAATATATACTTTTTATTAATTAAACTTATTTATTTTAATCTAATAATCGATAAAATTTTCAAAGTTTAACAGTGGTTTAAATCGTGATTTTAGCTAAAAAAAGAGTTGATATTCATTTTTATTCGTTATGAGCAATATTCGTAATCGATAATTTGCTTATAAAGGGCATTTTCCTTTTCAATCGATATAAATTAACTAAGGAAAGTTTTAAATCATGATAAAAATAGTAAGGCTTCAAATTTAATTAAAAGGTAAAAATCTAAAAATAGAATTAAATAATAAAAATAATTGATTTTAAGAGCTGTATTTATCGATGATATCCAATAGCTTGTTTGCATATTTTCTTAAAGGTCCTAATTTTGTGGTAAATCTTCTGAATCCTGCCACATCATCATGTGACAAGGTTTTAAGTGCCACTATTGCAATCATGTAGATTATAGGACAGATGATCAATCCTGCAATCAATCCATAGCTGTCGTTTGGAAGCACAAATACAGGCAATGCCATGATCAATGAAGCTATTGTGACTTTGGCGAGGAACATGTAAGGGGCATGGGTCTTTGTCAATCTGAATTGAAGCAGGAACATTGGAATCATCATTATGAATGAAGCTATTGTGGTTGCAAGCGCTCCCCCTTCAATGCCGTAGGTAGGAATCAGATACCATCCAAGGCCTAAGGTGATGATACATCCGAATATCAAAAGGTACATTGGAATTCTTGGGTTTCCTATACCCTGCACAATGCTTCCGGAAATTGTGTAGATTGAATAGAATGTCATGCCGATAACAAGAATTGCAAGGGACATTGCACCGTTCATGTATGCAGAATTGGTGAAGTATACAAGCCCCATGATTTCCTTTGCGAATATTGCTATTCCCACACACATAGGGATTACAAAGAACATTCCGTATTTATAGGATGCATTCACATATTTTTCAAGAAGGTTCTGGTCCTTTAGGGCATATGCTTCAGATGCCGCAGGCAGTATTGTGGTTGCAAGGGAGCTTGAGACGATCAATGGAAGCCTTGAGATAGGGTCTGCAGCTGTGAAGTAACCGATTGCGGTTGCAGCCAAAAATCCTCCCATAAGCAAGGTGCAGATACTGTAGATACCCATTTCAGCAAGTGCGGTGATTGTCACTGGGATTGAAAAGAAGAGCAACCTTTTTGCAAGGCCCATTTCCTGTTTGAATGTGAACTTGAAGTCAGGATTTGCAGGAGGTATGTACTTTCCCATATATCTTTTGAATATGTATACTGCAGAAACTGCAGATGCCGCAAAACCGAGAACGGAACCTAATACTGCACCAAAGGTGGACAATCCTAAAATTACAAGTGCAGTTGCAAAGAGAATCATGAATATCTGTTCGATTGCACGTGTGTAAAGGATGTATTCCATTTTGTATACACCTTGGAAGGCACCTCTGAATGCTCCTACAATTACACTGAAAGGAGTGATGAGACCTACAGCCTGGAGAGGCAATAGCGCTTCAGGCTTGTGATAATAGTTTGTAATGATAGGTGCGGCTACAAATACCATGACCAGTCCAAAGAAGAATCCTAAAAAGACCATTATCTTCAGTGCTGTAAAGACGGTCTGGCGAGCCAAGTCCTCCTCATCGAGAGCATTGTACTCAGATACGTATTTAGCTATTGCAGGCGGAAGCCCTGCCGCAGACAATACCTGGAAGATTCCTTGAAATGGAGTTGTAAGTCCAAGTATACCATATGCTGCAGGTCCTAAAAGTGATGCCATAAGGAAACGGTAAAGGTATCCTCCCACACGGAAGATGACATTACCAATCAGGATTATTGCACTTCCCTTAGCCACTTTGGAACTTCCAGTCGCTTCGCCCATTTTTTCACCATCAAAATTAAAAAGAAGTATTTTTTTTATTTAATATTGTTTTAAACTTAAAACAATTAATAATTTCTTATATATTATAATTAGATATTCCTATATAAATTTTTAGTTATATATCTTTTGCAAATCTCTTAAAGTCATTAGGCATCATGATTTGAATTCCAATAGGAACTCCTTAAAGTGACTTATGGTCATATCCAATGTCTTAAGGCCATACTCATCTTCCTTGACTCCATCTGCACCATCGTCCTGTGACCAAAGGCATGCACCTAAGTTGGCACCAAAGGATCCTCCGCTCACCGGTATGATTTTATTCAATAGGTAGAATGTATTGATTTGCTGAATGGCCAATTCCTGACCGCCGGACCTGTCTCCTCCAACGACTATTGAAATCCCTACCTTGTTCTTGAAGATATCCAAATCTTCCATGATCATGGCCTGGCATCTGTCGATTACGGCCTTTAGTTGTGCGGAGATGCTTCCAAAATGAATTGGACTTGCAAGTATGATTCCATCAGCTTCCCTTAGGGCTTCATAGATTTCATCCATGTCATCAGCTATTGAACATTTCCCTTTGCTTCTCTCGCAGTCGTTGCAATGAGTGCATGGAGAGATGTTCCTATCCTTTACAGATATGAATTTTGTTTCAAATGAATCTTCATTTTCCAATTCATCCAATGCCCTTTTCAGCAAATATTCGCTGGCTCCTTCCCGTGGACTTCCACAAATTCCAACAATTTTCATTATCTTGCCCCATTTTTTATTTTTAAATAATTATTTTTTTAAGTGATAATTTCTTAAGGATTGTTTTTTAACTATACATATTTTTATAATAACTTTGATTAAAATTTACTTTTTATTTCCTTAAAAAAATTATAAAACTTATATAATATAAATCATATATTAATATTATAATCGAATTTTATTGACAAATTTTTGTCTTGAAAACGATGTTTTTAATTTTTAATTTTTTTTAATGGTTATATTCTAAATGGTGTTTTTATGGATTTCGTAAAAGGTATTGTTAAAAAATATTTTAGGTCTTACAATAGGACATTGAAGGATGGTACTAAAAAGACCTATAAGACAGAACAGGTTCAGGTCACTGTATCCAAGTCTGACAATATCTTTGAGGATAAGGAAGAGGTCTTCATCCTATCACAAGCCCAAGCGGAAGAGCTTGAAGAGCTTGATGAAATGCAAGCGGCAATGGAATTGTTCAACGCCATGTTAGCCGATGAGAATGAAAAGCTAACAAAGGAATTGACCGAAGTCAAGGATGAATTGATTGACAATGCCTCAAAATTGGAGGCTTTCACAGTTGAATTGGATGAAAGCAAATCCGAACTTGGGGAATCCAACAGGAAACTGCTTATTTTAAAAGAGGATTGCTCAAATCTAAGGGATCAGCTTGAGGAAAACAAGAACACCATTTCCAGTTTAAGAAAACAATTGGAAGACAAGAACTTCATCATTTCAGATTTGAATGATGATTTGGCATTGTTGAATGAAAAATTAAGCAATGGAGAATCAGATGATTCCGAGTTCATCAGCAATGAGCAGTTCACATCCAGTTCAAGTTCCTATACTTTTGACGATTATGTGGAATTGCAGAAAGAGTACATAGCATTGCTCAAAAAATACGAAAGGTCTCAGGAAGACCTATACAATGAGAAAGTCAAGGTCATCCACTATAAGAATCTCTTGGATAAATTCAAAAACTTCATTTTAAGAATACAATAATTTATTATTCTAACAAATATCAACTACTTTTTTTTTAAAATTAATCTTAAAAACAGTTTATTTAATAGCTATTTTTTCTATTTTTAAATTTTTAAAAAAATTAGTAAATTTTAGTCTTTTCATTGATTTTAAATTTTTAAAAAAATTAGTGATATAGAAGTTAAAACTTTAATGAAAACTTCTATAAATTCAAAAATCTTGTTTTGATTAGAACATGTCTTTGGCATTTCCTCTGTAACCCATGACAGGTTCCTCATCCTCATCGATTTCATCGTCAGGATTTGGATTCCATCTCTTTAGGTTTGGAAGGAAGTTGCAAAGCAAACCGGTTGCTTCCTCTTCACGCAAGTCAGGGTTTCTCTTCATCATCCTTTTTGCATGTCTAATGATCATTTCGTTTATGGTTATGTCAGGTTCTGTAAATTCTCCATTTTGGAAACAGTCTTTACAGTAATCCATATTCTGACTGCCATCTTCATTTGTACCGCAGTCATTTCTTCCCATAGGTCTGCCGCAAGAATTGCAAAATCCCATATTTTCACCTTTATTGTTTGGTTCTTAAGCCATTGGCATCATGATAATTCTTATTTTCAAAAATCATTTAAAAAAAATAGCTAATTAGAATAATCTAATTAGCTGATGCCTTAATAATTTTTATTGACGAACTTAGATTTGCTCATCATCTTCCATGACCACTCTCATGTGGTTTGGATCTACAGGCATTTGTGCCAAGAAGTCTTCTGCAGCTCTTCTTGGGTCACCGGAACCGATGATGTATCTTCCTGCAATGATGATGTCTGCACCTTTTTCAAATGCTTCAGGTGCTTTTTCTGGAGTTACTCCTCCAGCTACAGCAACTAAACCGCCAGTGATTTTCTTGATCTCTTTGATGTTACCCCATGCGCTTACGTCATCAAGGTTCTTGCCTTCAGCTCTAAGCTTACTTTCGAGGTCAACGTTTCTGTGCAATAGAACGATGTCAGGCAAGTACTCCTTGTTGAGTTTCTTGAGCTTTTTGGTGAAGTCATCCACATTCATCATATCGAGGATGGAGTAGATTCCTTGTTTTTGACATTCGTGGATAGCCTTTTCAATGGATTCAATGGTACCGAGACCGGAGATAGCCACTGCATCAGCAGTTTCATCCGCAGCCATCTTGACTTCAACCCTACCTACATCCAAGGTCTTCAAGTCAGCAATGATGAATCCGCTTGGAGCCAATTCTCTGATTTTACCAACTACGCCGACACCGAATTTCTTAACAAGAGGAGTTCCTGCTTCAAGGAGGATTCTTTCTCTGTTAGGGAGTTGCTTGATGATTCTTTCCATAACTTCCAAGTTGTCAAGGTCAAGAGCAACTTGCAAGTAAGGTGGTTCGTAGAGCTTGATTGCCTTGAATCCCATGATTGCGTGGGTTCCACGGTCTTTTTCGTATAATACCTTGTCAATGTCAGGGTATCCTTTCAATGCTCTTTTGATTGCAAGCTTGGTTGCAGCATAATTGTATTGGTAAATCTTTCTGTAGTCTTCAGCAGCTGGGCTGATGAATACGCTTGCATTGATTACCCAGTCTTCCACTTTGTCTTTAGGGATGATTCCTTCTTCCACACAGTCAGCTACTGCTCTACCTACAGCGGTTTGAGCTGGTCCAAAGATCTTGCTTGCATCCTCTAAGTCACCAACGGTTACCTTAGGGATGATGATGGTAGCTGGCTTGGTCATTAGGTTAGGTCTGATTACACTGAGCAATGGAGTGTGTCCAACAGATAATTGGCTTAATCCATTAGCAAATGCGTTTCCTACAGGACCGTCTTTTTCACCAATAAGTAAATCAACGTGTGCTAATTCGTCTCCGTCTCCAATGAGAGCTTCTCCTATAAACATTTCATATCCTCCAATTTCAAGAATAATTTATAATTTTGATTTTTAATTATCATTTATTTAAATCATTTATTTAGTTTAAATACTCATTTATTATTTTCATAAAATCTAAGTATTTATACAATTATAATTTATGTTTTAATATAATATATAGTTAAGTAATTTAAATAATGTGAAAAATAGTTTTGATATTTATAATAATTGATGAAAAAAGAAAAGTGATAAGTTGATTTAATTATACTTTATGATATTTATGATGAAGAAAAGAAAAGTGATAAGTTAAAAAAAATAAGGGATTATGGATAGATTACCCCTTCAGGCACTCCATAATCTTTATATTTTTGAGCAATCTTATCAATGGTTCCATCTTCATACATTTCATTTAAGGTTTCTTGGACCTGGTCTCTCAATTCAGTATTGTCCTTTGAGAATCCGACACCATACTGTTCAATGGATAATGGAGTTTCCAAGATTTTATAATCTCCCTCATCATATTTTGTATTGATTATGTATTTCATGACATCACAATCGCCAAGAACAGCATCACAGGTTCCAGATTCCAAATCCATGAATGATGTATCATATTCTGTTATTTCATTGACATTTCCAAAACTGTCTTTTAAGGTCTGATTGTTTTCAAGAGCGTTAAGGGCACTGCTTCCCATCTCCACATCTATAGCCTTTCCTTTCAAGTCTTCAAATGAGGAAATGCTGGAATTTGCTTTCACTACAAATACTTGGGAATTGTTGAAATATGGTTCGCTCCAAGCGTAATCGTCTTCACGACCATTGATTGTAAATCCGCTCCAAATGCAGTCTATAGCACCAGAGTCAAGTTCCGCTTCTTTAGTGTCCCAATCGATTATCTGATGTTTCACCAATGTCCAATTGTTTCTGTCACAGACTTCCTGAGCCAAGTCCAAATCGAATCCGGTCACTTCACCATTGTCATCTGTATACTCGAATGGTGGAAATTCAACGAAATATCCGACAACAAAATTGGTTTCATTATTTTCAGCGCTTGAACCATCACCTAGAAAATCAAACCAACCTGCACTAACTGAGCTTATCATCAAAAATGAAATAAGCAAGACAGTTAAAACCATAAAAATTCTCTTTATATTAATCTTAAGCCCCTCCAATAAAAATTAAGGCAATCCATATTCAATAAAAATTATACGGAATAAATTGTTCAATAATAATTGTTCATATTACTATTTATTCAATTTAATATTTAAATATAGGATTGTTAATCAATTTAAGATTTAAAAAGAGCATGAAAAAAAATAAAATTTGTTCCTATACGAACATATAAAAAACTGTTAAAAAAAAAAGAAATTATAAGTTGATTGAATCAACTTATTTGAAATTAATTCTTTCTGAAACGTTTCTTGGCAATGGAAGTCTTCTGAATGGCATTCCTTCGGTTTCTTCCTTGACAGATGCGATAAGTTCATCTGCAGTCATATCAAGCTTTTCACCGGTTTTTCTTACGGTTACATTGTAATTGTCGGTTTCAACTTCCTTATCACCAATCACTACAATGTAAGGTATCCATTCCTTGGAAGCGTTTCTGATTTTCTTACCTACCCTGTCATCACTGTTGTCGACATCCACACGAATGTTTTCAGCTGCAATTTTGTCAGCCAATTCGTTAGCATAGTCTAAGTGTTTTTCACCGATTGGCAAGATTCTAACTTGAGATGGGCTTAACCAAATCGGAAGCATTGGGGATATTCCATCCTCTTTTGCAGTGTTTTCAAGCAAACTGCAGATAACCCTTTCCACACTTCCGGTAGGGGAACAGTGCAAGATGATTGGGTTTTGAGGATTTTCGTTTTCGTCAACATATTCGATGCCGAATCTTCTACCGCTTTCAACATCTATCTGTACGGTAGGATTTTCGATAGGTCTTCCTAGGTAGTCGATAGCTGCAAAGTCGATTTTGCAGGACCAGTAATGTTTTCTTTCAGGCAAGATTTCGAGTAACAATGGCTTGCCGATTCTTTTTGCGGTTGCTTCCATCCATTCCTTGTTTTCTTCGTAGAAGTCTTCGGTTGCCCTGAAGATCGCTTCGTAGTTAACATCAAGGTCAACACCGGTTTGGACACACATGTCAACTTGAGCGTCAAACTCATGAAGGGCTTGTGGCATGTCGGCACAGAAGCTGTGCATATCAGGCATGGTGAATGCCCTTAGTCTCTTAAGACCTACAACTTCTCCTCTTTTCTCGAATCTGAAACTGTAGGTGGATAATTCGTAAACCTTTGCAGGGAGGTTTTTCCAGGTAAGGAAAGATCCGCCAAGAACTCTGAATGCACCGAAACAGCATGCAAATCTGAGCATCAAGTCCTTTTTGGTTGCGGTCTTGTATTGTCTTTCACCGAACTTTGCCGCATGTTCCCTGATTGCATCGTTTGCAAGGTCATAGAAGATTGGAGTTTCAATAGGCATTGCGCCTAAGTCAACTACAAAGTTGTAAACGTAATCTGCAAGCAAGTCACGAACCAATCTGCCTTTCGGATACCATTTGAGGTTACCGATGTCAGAGGCAAGTTCATAGTCACATAATTCCTTTTCCCTCATGATCTTTACATGTGGAGGTTCCCCTTCATCGGAAGCACCTTCTCCAAGTTCGTATGCAACCAGTTTTTCCAAGTCCTTGCTTTCATAGTTGTATTTCTTAGGGTCAAAGGTTTCCCCGTCCTTGAATATTAACCAGGTGGATGGCTTTTTCTCTTCTTTTTCTTCCTCTTCTTCAGCGTCTGCAGTGATGGTTCTTGAAAGTTCAGACAATGGGTGTCCTTTACAAGAAATTTCAAATGCCTTATACCAGCCGAATGGAACTCTAAACACATCCAATCCTTCTTCCTTAAGTGCCTCTTCAGCATCCTTCAATATCTGCACTGCCACTTTAGGGGCACCAAGGGATGAAGAAAGGTGAGCATATGGGTACAAGACGATTTTTTCTGCATTGACTTCTTCGTTGGTTTTGATGACTTCAGCAACCAAATTTTTAACGATAGCGCTTGGATTTTCCTCATCCTCTTTTTCAATGGATGAGAAAACGACCAAAGCTTCATCGAAAGCCCCATTTTCCTGAGCTTCCTCAATTTCTTCAGCTACTGGAGTTTTGTTTTTTACTTGATATTTTATATAATCAGAGTGAATAAGTAAAACTCTCATATTTTCACCGTTTTCTAATTTAAGTAATTTTTGATAAATATTAATTATAAATTTTAATTTACAATATAATATTATAGGTTTATTTTTTATATTATTTAATTATTAGTAATAATCTTGATGATTTGATTATTTGAAAAATAGATTAGAAAAATAAAAAAAATGGCATTTGAATGAAAATAAAAAAAGAATTTAGATTAAGGATTTAATCTAAAATTAATTTCAAATCAGGGTTTTCAACTGATGCATCCTTGAAGGTGGCTATCAGGTCTTCATCAAGTTCGGAGCTGTCCTTGATGATGATTATCCTTTCATCCAATTCACAAAGGCAATCATATAATGCATCAAGATTTTCACCGTAATAATCTGGGAAATCCAGTTTTTCCTTTATGTATTCATGGGGATTTTCCTTCATTTCTTCCCCATACAAGACTATTTCATTCATGTTATCTATCATCTTTTTCAGTTTTTTTCTAAGTCGTCTGTTTTCCAATAGTTTATTTGTCATATGAATCGTTATTTTATGGTTTCAGTTTATTATTTAGCTTGATTAAAATTGATTTTAAATCTTTTTTAAGTCAAATGCTCAAAGCTTGCGTAATGATCTCCAGTATAGTAAACCTCAAAGTCATCAGTGGAATAAACTATCCTTTTAGGTCCTCTGCTGCTTGCACCTAAGGTGTCGATGTCACATTCCTTATACTCATGGGTTATAGGCAAAATGGATTGACGGTTTGTAAATATGTCCCCTCCAATGCATTTTCCAGGAGCGTATTTTTCAACGCTTCCACCATGCCATCCAAGAGCCTTCGCTTCCCTTTTGGTTATGTAATTGGAAGGAAGCTTGTGATATTCAACGATATATGCCGCAACCTCTTCCTTTGAGTCATAGGTTCCATCTTCTGTAATGTCAATACCATCCACCACAAGAGCTGAAGAGTCGGAGTCGGAATCCTCTCCGATGCAACCGCTGATTGCCACAACAGCAAGCAGAATGATTAATATTAATCCGATTATTTTCCAGTTTTTCATTTTCAATCACTTTTAGTTTATTAAGAATATTGCTTAATTTTAGTTTATTTTTCATTTTTAATATAATTTTTTAAGTTTTTTCAATAAAATTTTTTAATAAATCTTGTTTTAGATAATTTCTTTAAAAAAAACTTCTTAATTGGATTAATTTTTCTTAAAGTATATAAAATATTATGAATATAAATTTAATAGTACAAATTATTGTAAAGTTCATTTATTGATTTTTTAATCAATAAAATCAGTTTTAATTATTTTTATTTTTCATGAGGGGAATCTTTGTGGACAAGAAAAAGATATTGATCATTGTAACAGGCAGAGGCTTAGGTGGAGATGCCGGAATAGCATTGAATGTTTACAATGCACTCAAGAAGAGAGGATATGATTGTGAGATTGCACTGGATGAATCCGCTCCAGGTATCCTGTTCAAGAAGAACAATATAGAGTGGAATAAGGTAATCATTCCACAGGCTGGAGGCCATTCCGCAACAATCACTACCACCATCAAGGCAGCTGTCAGAGCTGTCAGGGCTGTTTTCAAAACAAGAAAGCTATTGAAGTCCAAAAAGTTCGATTTGGAACTGGGGATTCTCGGTGGTGGAGCCATTGTAGGAGCACTTGGCGCAAAGCTTGCAAGAATCCCAACCGTAAGTCTTTTGATCACTCCACTTGATACCAAAATATGCAGTCATATTGGAACTCCAATAATATTGCCTGAAAACAACTTGTTCCTCTCAGAAGACATTCCAGACAATATGGTGAAATCCTTCTTGCCTGTAAATGAAAACATCACTCATGGAAACAAGGAAATTGCACTCGAAAAGATAAAGGCCCATTGCAGTGAAGTCAAATCCAAAAACCCTGATGCTATCGAGTTTGATGAAAGCAAGCCGACAATCGTTTTCTCATCAGGCTCTTCATTGTTTGAAAAGACAGCGCAGGCCATTGACCAGTTCTCAAAGTACTGTGATAAATATAATCTTGTCTTGGTAGGTGACCCTTTACAGGAAGAGTTTTACAAGTACATCGATGAGACAAAGATAATCAATCTTGGATTTATCGATTGGGTGAATGACTTATTGTGCTTGGCTGACCTTGCAGTGCTCACCAATGATGGATTGATGCTTCATGAGGCCATGGTATGCAATTTGCCTGTTGTAATTTTAAAAAGAGTGAAATATGGCAGATACCACGATATGGTTTCCATATTCAAAGGCGCAACTGTTGAATGTGACCTTGAGGACTTGGATGAAAAGATCTTCGAAGTCATGGACAATTACGATGAGTTTGCAAAAAGAACCGATGAGTACAGGACAGCCATTTTGAATGTGGATGAGACCATTTGCGATATTGTTGATGAATCATTGAAAAAATAACTATTTATCTATAATTCCATTATTCTGTTTTTCCTTTGTTTTTCTTATTTTGTTTAGCTTTCATCTTATTGAACTGATTCAGGAATCTCTCATCAAAGTTCTGGCAAATGTCCTCATATCTGTTCTGCACACCTACAGATGTTTCAGGAAGCACGGATTTCTCTTCTCCTGTAAATTTTACTATAGTACGGAAAAGCTCTTTTCCATCTCTAATTATGATTTTCACAAATTTGATGTCTGTTTCTATAATCTCTAGATTGTCCAGTTTAGCTTCCTCAAACATTTTGATGATTTCCAATTTCTCACCATTGATATAACACTCTGGTGTTGCAAGGATTCTTATTGGAATTCCTCTTGGAAGTTCCTTGAAGGCCTTTATAAGAGCTTCCCCTTCACCTTCAAGCAGGAATCCTATTCTCATGTTGATTGATTTTCTTGCTCTTTTGACAATTTCTAGCTCTTTATTTATGATATTCTCGCTTGTTTTAATCAACCATACAGGAGCTTGAATTTCGGATATTTGGTCATTATAAATCTCGTCTAATTTTTCTTGTGATAATTCAAGTTCCTTAATCAGTTCCCCTTTTTTCCTTTTGAATATTTCGTTTGGAGGAACAACTTGATATAGAAGAGGTCTTGTATGTGTTATTGTAATGAATCCTTTTTTATCAAGTTCCTTTAATGTATTGTAGATTTTTGATCTTGGAATTTCAGATGTCCTGGCTATTTCTTCAGCTTTTCCGGATATTAAGTTGGTCATTCCTATGTATGCCTTTGCTTCGTATCTTGTAAGGCCGAACTTTTGTAATGATTCTATTATTGATTCCATGCAATTCCTCTCCTAACTATATATTACTCTATTATTTTGTTTTATAAATATATTTTGTTACTTTTCACCCTACACTAGTTACAAAACCTTTATAAGTACTATAAGGAATATCTTTAATTACATAAGAATAAAAATAGAAAAAATTTCTTATATAGTTCAAGCCATTTAAGCAATTGAAGGCTTGCATTATTAAAATTCTTATTTAGGCCTATTTATTGATTTTGATAAAACTATGTTGCAATTGAATTTCTATTTTCTAGTCTTAAGAGAAGTAAAATTTGATTTAAAATTAGGAAAAGGATGTGTTTTTAATGAGTGATTTCAACATGTTTTGTTATCAATGTTCCCAAACTGCAAGAGGAACTGCATGTACAAATGCAGGGGTATGCGGTAAAAACGGTACCGTTGCAAGACTTCAGGACAATTTGATCTTTGCAATGAAAGGTATTTCCGCTTACAACTACCATTGCAATGAATTAGGAGTAAGGGATGAAAGTGTAGATGAATTCTTGACTAAAGGATTATACTCCACTTTAACCAACGTAAACTTTGATGTAGGAGATTTAGTTCAATTAGGGCTTGACTCTGGTGAAGCAAACTTTAAAGTTATGAAAATGCTTAAAGAAGCTCACATCAAGAACTTTGGCGAACCAGTGCCAACTGAAGTAAAAGTTGGAGCTCAAGAAGGTCCAGCCATTATCGTAACTGGCCATGACTTAAAAGCTTTAGAAGAATTATTAAAGCAAACCGAAGGAACCGATGTAAAGGTCTACACCCACAGTGAAATGTTGCCTGCTCACGGATACCCAGAACTTGCAAAATATGAATCCTTGGCAGGTCAAATCGGTGGAGCATGGATTGACCAAAAGAAAGTGTTTGCAGAGTACAATGCAGCTATCTTAGGAACTACCAACTGTGTATTATTGCCAAAAGCGGAATATGCAGACAGATTGTTCACCATGGATATAGTAAAGATTCCTGGCGCACAGGTAATTGAAGATTACGACTTCAAGCCATTGATCGATAAGGCTATTGAATTAGGCGGACTCGAAGCTGAAGAACTCTCAACTATCACTACCGGTTTCGGCTTAAGCACTATTTTATCCTTAGCACCTCAAATCAAGGAATTAGTGCTTGCTGGAAAAATAAAGAGATTCTTCCTTGTAGCTGGATGTGACACTCCAAACCCAAGGATGAGCTACTACAGAGAGTTTGTTGAAAACTTGCCTGAAGATACAATTGTGCTCACTTTAGCATGTAATAAGTTCAGGTTCAACGATCTTGACTTGGGAGACATTGAAGGAATTCCAAGACTATTGGACTTAGGCCAATGTAACGATGCAATTGTAGCCATTGAACTTGCGGTTGCTTTATGTGACCTGTTCGAGATGGAATTGAATGAATTGCCTCTTACCATCGTATTGAGCTGGATGGAACAAAAGGCAGCAGCTATTCTCTGGACCTTGTTATACCTTGGAAAAACCGACATGTTCATTGGACCGGTTCTTCCAGCATGGGCCAATGAGGATATCTTGAATGTCTTGGTTGAAAACTTCAACTTGACTCCAATATCAACTCCAAAAGAGGACATTAAGAAAATAATGGGATAATATTAAATCCCTTTCTTTATTTATTTTCAAAATTCACATAATAAAAATAAATATTAGATAAAAGTTAAATTAAATTAAAAGGAGAAATTACTATGGAATTAAAAGGAAAACCAATTGAAATGGAAAGCTTGATTGAATATCAGGAAGGCTCCGTTGTAAGTATGGAAGTCATCAAAAAGGAACTTGGTACTGTAACCATTTTTGCATTTGACAAAGGTCAAGGGTTAAGTGAACATAGTGCTCCTTTTGATGCTATGGTTCAAATAATCGATGGTGAGGCTGAAATCACCCTTGCAGGAGAACCTCATACAGTCAAGAAAGGTGAGTTTCTGATCATGCCTGCAAACGTTCCACATGCCTTGCAAGCAGTAAACGGACCATATAAAATGGTTTTAACCATGATTAAATCTGATTAGATTTAGTCATTTATTTTCTTTTTTTCAATTTTCTTATTTTATTTATATTACAGATTTTCTTACTTTTCAACTTTTTACTCATTTTAGAATTATTTTTAAATTAAATTTAATAAACATTAATTACTAATAAATAATTAGTAAAATTATTTTAATGATTGATTAAGAAATAATTCAAATTGATTCTTATTGGATGATTAATATGAATAGTGATAACATAAAGACAGGAGTTCAGAGGGCACCACACAGATCATTATTGCGTGCCTGCGGATTGAATGATGATGATTTCGATAAGCCATTCATTGGGATTGCAAACAGTTACACAGATATCGTACCTGGCCATATTCACTTGGGGGAATTGGTCGATTATGTAAAGGAAGGTATCAGGGCAGCTGGAGGAATTCCATTTGAATTTGACACAATGGCCATCTGTGACGGAATTGCAATGAACCATGACGGTATGAAATATTCCCTTGCTTCACGTGAAATCGTAGTAAGCACTGTAGAGAGCATGACCATGGGCCATTGCTTTGACGGTCTTGTACTCATTCCAAGCTGTGACAAGGTTGTTCCAGGAATGCTGATGGCAGCTGCAAGATTGGATGTTCCGTCCATCTTTGTAACCGGCGGGCCTATGGAACCGGGCAGTTTCAAAGGCAAGAATGCAGATTTGATCACCGTGTTTGAAGCTGTCGGTGAACTGTCTTCCGGCAAGATTACAGAAGATGAATTGTATGAACTCGAATGCTGCGCCTGCCCTGGAGCGGGAAGCTGTTCAGGATTATTTACAGCAAACACCATGGCATGCATTACCGAAACCCTTGGTATGAGTTTGCCTACCTGTGCTACTGCTCTAGCATTAAGTGATGAGAAAAAAGATTTGGCGATAGCAAGCGGTAAAAGAATTGTGGAAATGGTCAAGGAAGACTTGAAGCCATCTGAAATCATGACCCAACCTGCCTTTGAAAATGCAATTGCAATGGACATGGCCCTTGGCGGATCAAGCAACACTGCACTCCATATTCCAGCTATTGCATATGAGCTTGAGGAAAAAGGTGTTCATGCAGACTTGGACCTATTCGATGAAATCAGTGAAAAGGTCGCACACATTGCACTCCTATCCCCTGCAGGACAAGACACTATGGCAGACTTGCATGATGATGGAGGAATTCCTGCCGTACTCAAAACAATTGAATCCAAATTGGATACAACTGTCATGACCTGTACCGGAAAGACCTTGGAAGAAAACCTAAAGGATGCAAAGGTAAGTGGAAACGGAGTCATCCACTCACTTGATGACCCGATTCATGAAGCTGGAGGGCTTAAGGTACTCAAAGGAAACCTTGCTCCAAACGGTTCAATCGTAAAGTCTGCTGCTGTACCTGAAGACTTGATGCAGCTTAAAGGACCGGCTAAAGTCTATAACAGTGAAGAGGATGCTGTAGAGGCAATCTTCAACCATGAGCTTAAGGAAGGGGACATTCTTGTTATCAGATGCGAAGGACCAAGAGGAGGTCCTGGAATGAGAGAGATGTTGAACCCAACTTCAGCCATCATGGGAATGGGCATCAAGAATGTAGGCCTTATCACCGATGGTCGTTTCTCTGGCGGTACAAGAGGCCCTTGCATAGGTCACGTATCCCCTGAAGCCATGAGCGGCGGACCAATCGCAGCACTCAAGGATGGAGACATAATTGAAATTGACATAACCAATGGAAAATTAAGCGTCGAATTGTCTGATGAGGAAATTGCAGAAAGAATTGCAAATGCAGATCTTCCTGAGAAGAAGGTCAAGGGATGGTTGAACATCTACAGACGTTCAGTATCCTCAGCAGATGAAGGAGCTATTTTAAGATAGTTCCTATTTTCTTCTTTTTTTTTAAAATTTTTTAATTCTTTTTTAGATGACTTAGATTAATTTAAATGTTCTATTATTTTTGCTATTTTTAATTAAATTTAAATATTTTATAAAAGATATTAAATATATTATAGGCATTAAGAATTTATAAATAATCAAAATTCTTAATTATTATAATTCTTATTAATTTATTCTAAAAAATATGAAAAGGTGTTATTTTGGAAATAGATTTAAAAGAAATAGCAATTTATATTGTCCTTATCATAGCTGTCCTTATTGTTGCACAGCACTTGAATGTTGTTGTATCCGGCAGTATGGAACCTGTAATGTATAGGGGAGATATTGTAGTGCTTGAAAAAGCTAATCTATTAGGATTCAATGAATTCAACGTAGATGACGTTGACGTTGGGGACATTGTGGTTTATGTAACCCCTCATCATGATGGGCCTATTATCCATAGGGTTATTGAAAAGGGTCAGGTCAATGGCACTACCGTATTTAAGATCAAGGGGGACAACAATGATGTTGCCGATCCGTTCTTGGTGACTGAAGGTCAGATCACCTCAAGGGTATTGACTTTTAATGGCCAACCAATAATTATTCCTAAAATAGGATATATCTCCATATGGCTAAGAGGACTTTAATATTTCATGATTAATTATATTGATTTTATAATCATTTTAACTGATAGTTTTTTATATTAAATCAATTTTAATTAATCGTTATTTTTATTATTTTAATAATAATTTTTTTATGGAAAATGGTTTTGATTTTCGCCTATGGCGGAAGCCATTTAATGAATATAAAAACTGTTTTCAATTTCAATTAAAATTTATATTTATCGGTGTTTATATGTACTTTAAAATAAAATCAGAAGCTCAAGAAGCTTTAAAAAAGGCAGTTGATCAATTCGACTGTGATTTTGATGATGAGATTAAGTTGGAGTTTCCGCCTAATCCTGAATTAGGTGACTTGGCAAGCACTGTTTCATTCCAATTGGCCAAGCATTTGAGAAAGGCTCCAAATTTGATCGCTCCTGAAGTCGTGGAAAAGATTGAACTTCCTGAAATTTTCGAAAAGGTTGAAGCTACCGGACCTTATGTAAACTTCTTCATCAATCATGACATCTTTGCAAAGCAATTGTTGGATTCCGTAGATGAGGATTACGGAACCCTTGCAAAAGTTGATGAGAAGATCATATTGGAGCACACTTCAGCCAATCCTAACGGACCATTGCATATTGGCCATATCAGGAACTCCATATTGGGAGATTCCTTAAGAAGGCTTTTGACAAAGGCAGGAAGGGAAGTGGATACCCAATACTATGTAAACGATATGGGAAGGCAATTGGCCATGATAGTTTTCGGTATGGAAGAGCTTGGACTCAAGCTTGAAGACCAACCTTCCGAGAAAATCGACCACAAGGTTGGAGAGCTCTACTTCAAGGTCAATCAGATGTTGAAAGAGGACGAGTCATTAGGTGAAGGTGTGGATGCAACCATCAGAAAATATGAAGGGGGCCCATCCGAACTTGATGAGAAGTTCGAATATGCGGTAAACAGCTGTCTTGAAGGAGTAAGGGAGACCTTGAAGAGAATGAATGTGAAGCATGACGCATTTGTTTGGGAAGGACAGTTCGTTAGGACAGGCATCGTTGACAATCTTACCCAAGAATTGATCGATATCGGCTATGCAAGATATGATGAAGTCTTGTATCTTGACTTGACTGAATATGATATTGACAAGCATCTTGTACTTAGAAGGGCAGACGGAACTTCCCTTTACTCTACAAGAGACATTGCATATCACATATACAAATCCAGAAAATGCGATAAGATACTCGACATCTTCGGTTCTGACCATAAATTGGCTGCAAGACAAGTTGAACTTGCCCTTGAGATTCTTGAGGAAATTGAGCCTAACAGTGACAAGATGGAAGTCATCTTCTATGAATTCATCACCTTGCCTGAAGGATCCATGTCCACAAGAAGAGGAGTGTTCATCTCTGTGGATGAATTGATGGATGAGGCTGTAAAGAGAGCTAAGGAAGAAATTAGCTCAAGAAGGCCAGACCTTGATGAGGAAACAGCTGATGAGATTGCCGAAGAGATCGGTATCGGTGCAATCAGATATTACATTGCAAGATTATCTCCTGAAAAGCACATCACTTTCAAATGGGATGAGGCATTGAGCTTTGAAAGAGGCTGCGCTTCAATTCAATACGCTCATGCAAGAGCCTGCAAATTGCTAAAGAAGGCTCAAGATGAAAAGGGCATTGACTTAGCAAATATTGAGGCTGAAGAAAACTGGTCATTGGATGACAATGAGAAAGAATTGGTAAAATTGATTGCCAAGTTCCCAAGCTTGATTGAAGATTCAGCAAATATAAAAAGAGTTCATCCGATTGCACAATACTGTCAGGACTTGGCTGGTGCATTCAACAGGTTCTATAAGGCAGAGCAAGTAATCGGCTCTGATGTGGAAAATGCAAGATTGATTTTAGTTGAAAAGTCTAGAATCACATTGAGAAATGCATTGGACATTTTAGGAGTAAGTGCTCCGGAGATGATGTAGCCAAACTTTTAGAAAAAGTTTGATCAAAATTCTTTTCACTAGTTGGGAGTATTTACTCTAACTAGTTTCTTTTTTTATTTATTTTTAAAATTTTAAAACAAGCTATTTTATTTTTTTTTAAATTATAAAATGAGTTTTTTATTTATTTTTTCTATTTTTAATTAATGATGATGTGGGATTTATTTAAGCTATTTTTGCAAATGGTGCATCATCAAGTGATTTCATCCAATTGATTACAGCTCTTGTAATTGGATAGACTATGATTTCATAAAGTATTTTGAATGCTCCTTGGCATATAATCATTGTAATTATGACATCATTAGGCATGGTGCCTGCAAAGGCTATTGAAATGAATAGTATTGCATCCAATCCTTCACCGAAGAGTGTGCTTATTGAACATCTTGCAAAGAGATAGTCTGTGTATCTTTCCTTTAGGACTTTCATGAAATATGCATTCACATAGGATCCTACAAGATATGAGATGAAGCTTGCCAAGAGGATTCTTGGTGTGCTACCTAAAATGATGCTGAATGCATTTGAGCTTGCAATGTCTGTTCCAGGTAAAAAGATAGCTATTTGATATGCGACAATTGCAATCACGTTTATTATGAACCCTAAATAGATTGTTCTTTTTGCAAGGGTGAATCCATAGATTTCTGTTAGAACATCCCCTACGATATATACAATAGGAAATATTACCACACCGCATGGCAATATGATATCGTATAAGGAAAATGTCTTTGAAGCAAGGATGTTTGATATTAAAAGACATCCGCAGAACAATGCAGTGATGATCGGATACAGTTCCATTTGACTAGGCTTACTCTTTAAAATTGTCATTCTATCACAGATTTATCTTAATGTCTTCTAATATTTTTAAAAATCCTATTCTTTGAGTAATGCTTCAACTCTTTCCTTGGCTTCTACAACTTCAGAGTCGGTATTGTCGAATTCCAAGAACTTTTCATAGTTTTTGAGAGCGCTTTCATACTTCTCTCGGTCCTCTTGGATAATGCCGATTTCGTAGTAGGTGTAGTGATAGTTCGGATTGATTCCAAGTGCAAGGGAGAATGCTTCAAGCGCATCGTCATCCTCTTCCAATGCATGCAATGCAACACCTTTGTTGTGATAGGCGTTTTCCAATTCGAAAATGGTCTCATAAGGATTGTCAGTATATCTTTCAATGCATTCATCCAAAGTTTGAACGGCCTCCTTATGCTTTTGAAGCTTGATTAGGCAGCTTCCTTTTAAAAAGAGAATATTGGAATTGTTTTTGTCTGATTTTAAAGCTTTATTGTAAGTCTTTAAGGCGTCATCAAATCTTTGATGGTTTTCAAGGACATATCCTTTGCTCATCAAATCGTAAATGTCACTCACTTCGGTTTCCATTACAATGTCATAAACTTTTGAAGCCTCTTCGTAATTGTCCATAAGTTCATAAGTGTTTCCTTTGGAAATCAAGGCGGAAAGGTTGTTCGGATCCAATTCCAATGCATTATTGAAACAGTCCAAAGCATCTTCAAATTGCTCTGTAATGGTTAGGACAGTTCCCTTCTGAATGAATTCCTGAGCAGTGCTAGGTTCAATGTCAAGCATTGCATTCATGTCGTCAATGACCCTTTGCTCATCGATTTCCATGCTGTTTCCAGGCTTTATGATATCTTCATCGCTTAATGCGCGAGATTCATTTTCAGCCATTTCCTCGTTTTCTGCCATCAATGTCTGGAATTCTATAGAGTTCATCAGGATGTTTGCAACTTCAGGATACTCTTCAATGATGATATCCATGTATCTCGCTGCCTCTTCCCTATTGTTTTCTTGAAGTGCAATTGTAATCTTGTTTACTAAATGTTCTAATGCAGGGTCATTAAAGTCCATATTTCCACCCTTTCCTAAATACTATAATTATTCTTTCATATAATGATTAATATTATTGTTTTTAAAAAACAATAATTAAAATGATAATTGGAGTCGTTAAATTGTCTAATTCAGTATAATTTTTTGATTCTTTGATTTGGAGTTGAACCGTTTATTGCAGTTCTTTAAGGAAGTAGTATAATACAGCCTTTTGTGCATGCATTCTGTTTTCCGCTTGGTCGTATATTACAGAATGAGGGCCGTCAATCACTTCAGCGCTCACTTCCTCTCCTCTGATTGCAGGCAAGCAGTGCATGAAAATCACATCATCATCTGCCAAATCAATAAGTTCCTGATTTACTTGATATGCCTTGAAGTCCTCTCTTCTCTTATCCGCTTCCTTCTCATCACCCATACTTACCCAAACGTCAGTATAGATGACATCAGCGCCGCTTACAGCAGCCTTCACATCACTTGTGATGGTGATGGTTGAATTGTTCTTTTCGGCATACTCTTCAGCTTTTGCCACAATTTCAGCGTCTGGTCTGTATTCATCAGGACAGGCTACTGCCATATCCATTCCCAAGCATCCGCAGATCAATAGAAGGGAGTTGCATACATTGTTTCCATCACCGACATAAACGAATTTGCCATCAAATCCTCCTTTATGTTCCTTGACAGTCAACATGTCTGCCAATGCCTGGCATGGGTGTTCCAAATTGGTCAATCCGTTTATGATTGGAACGCTTGCTTCATCCCTAAGCTCTACAACATCATCGTGTTCGATTGCTCGAATCATTATTGCATCACAGAATCTTGACAATACCTTTGCTGTATCCTTGATAGGTTCCCCTCTTCCCAATTGAAGGTCATTGGAGGATAAGAAGAGTGCGGTTCCACCCAATTCATACATTCCAACTTCAAAGGAAACTCTTGTTCTTGTGGAGGACTTTTCAAAAATCATAGCCAATTTTTGGTCCTTAAGAGGTTTTTCCTCTATCTTTCCAGCTTTAAAGTCACTAGCAATATCTAAGATTTTAGTGACTTCATCTTCAATATCACTTACTGATAATAGACTTCTCATTTTAGACTCCTTCATAAAATTTATTTAAAATACTTATTTTCACTATAATAAAAATAAATATATATTTTTAATAATATTAAAACTTATCACATTAAAGCGTATATTTTATATAAAAATAAGTAAAAATAGTTAAAGAATAGTTAAAAAATACGCATAAAATAGTTTTTGTAAAAATAGAAAAATAATTATTGAAAATTATCAACCAAATCCTAAAAGTCGGAAAGTGTTCTTTGCTTCAAGTCAGTTTCCACATGGGCTTTAATGTTCTCTTCTCTAGCCAATTTGACAAGTCTTCTTTGGTATATTAAAGCCTTTTTAAACTGATTCTTATCATTCAAGTATGATATGATATCCTTAAGGCCTTGGATTTCCTCTTCAATAGTGTATTTTCTAGTGATTTCTGTATTATCAGTTGTTTCCAATATGTCTTCTTCCTCTTCTTCAGGGTTGATTATTTCTGAGAGAGTAACTACACTTTTTTCTCCAAGTTCAGACATTTCTTCCAAAATTTCGTTGGTTTCTTCCATCACTTCCAGAGCTTCATTGCTTTCTTCAGTTTCAGCTGATGTTTCAACTGGACTGTCTTCCGGCTCTTCCTTTTTAGGCTCTAGGAATTTTCTTAATTTGGCTCTGATTGCCTCTAGATTGAAATTGGAATTGGCTATTTGCTCCTTAGGATTTTCAAGGATAAGCTCCAGATATTGATAGGATGTCTTCATAACGTTTTCCACAAAGTTTTCAAGTTCATGGGGAACCTTGCTTTCAATGAACTCCGCATCGTTTTTTATGCTTTCGTAATTGTCCTTGACCATTTCATTCAATACAAGAATGGTTTCCAGATTGTCTATCAACAGTCCTCCTGCAAGGTATGATTTTACGATTCCTTCACTTGCCAGGTTTTGGGTCTTGAGTTCAAGATAGTTGTCAAGGGTATTATAGATTTTTAAAAGCTCTATCTCCTGTCCTTCCTCTAGAAAACTAGTGAGTTTGATTTTATATTCATTGATGAGTCCTATGAACTCATCGTTGTTGTAATATTCCACAAGGAGATCTATCTTCAATAGAATAAGGTTTTCTTCAGCGACAGTACTGTCTAAATATTCATCACAAAGTTTTAAGGCCTTTTGGTATTTTCCCTGTCTTTCTAACTTTTTCACCTTTTTCAAGGTTGTGTTTTTGGATTTTGCTGATTTAGACATAAAATCACCGAATTATTTAAAAGTATTAGTGAGTTAATTAGTTTAAAACTAATTAACTTTTGGATTTATAAAAATTAAAAAAACAATTAATTTTTAAATTATCTATTCATTTCTGATTGCTTCCATATGATCGATACGTTTTTGGATTAAGGCTTGGGTACCAACGTCTCTTCTATGGTAAACGTTTCCACCAACTAAGCCGCAAGCCTCTTCAGCTATTTTTTCAGCTTCAGCAATGGTTTCTCCTTGAGCAACGATTCCTAAAGCTCTTGAACCGGAGAGGTGAATTCCATCTTCCTCTTCGCTTACAGCTGCATAGAAGACTTTTGCACCGAGGGCTTCAATTGCTTCCTCATCTACTTCGATAAGCTCTCCTGCATGAGGGGTGTCTGGGTATCCGTCAGGTACGATGTATTTGCATACGGAAGCCAAATCCTCAAACTCTACATCTCCAAGAGTTCCATCTACAATTGATTTACAGATGTTAATCATTGGAGTCTTGAGTAATGGAAGTACGTTCATTGCTTCAGGGTCACCGAATCTTGCGTTGTATTCGATTAATTTAGGGCCTTCGTTGGAAAGCATGAATTGACCATAGAGGATTCCTTTGTATGGAGTGGTTTCCTTAGCTATTGCCTTCAATGTTTCCTTCATGATGTCAACAGCTTCGTCATAGTCTTCTTGGCTTAAGAATGGCAATAGACCTCCTACATCTGAGTAGGAACCCATTCCACCAGTGATAAGGCCTTGATCGTTTTCAAAAGCGTGAGGGTGGTCCTGTGCCGCAGGCATTGGAGCCAAGTTTTCACCATCGCAGAATGCTTGGATGGTAAATTCTTCTCCAACTACTTTCTCTTCAATGATCACTTGTGCAAATCCGCCCATCGCATTGTCCATAACCTCTTTTGCATAGGCTTTTGCATCCTGATTGTCCTTAAGGTGGTCACCTACGATCTTTACGCCTTTACCGCCGGTCAATCCTACAGGTTTCACTACAACATCCTTTTCATATTCATCCAGGAATTTGCTGATGTCTTCGTAGTTGTCAAATACCTTGTAGGTAAGGGATCCCTTGATTTCGTATTTTTCAAATAGGTTTCTCATAAAGGATTTGTCTGTTTCAATCCTTGCGGATTCCTGTGCCGGTCCGACACAAGGGACTCCAACCGCTTCAAGAGCATTTACGATTCCTTTTCCAAGAGGGGATTCAGGTCCGATTACAGCCAATTCGATTCCGTTTTCCTTTGCGAACTTGGCCACTTCATCAACTTCTCCTTCATCTCCCTTTTTGAAGGTGGAAATCTTGCTGATTCCAGGGTTGTTCTTGCTCATGTAAGCATATAATTCCACATCATCTTTTATCAATGCATCACAGATTGCATGTTCTCTTGCACCGGTTCCAACAACTAATACTTTCATTTTTAATCTCCCAATAGATTGGATTTTTGATAATTCTATAAGATTTTTTTAAAATTTGCAAATTTTAAATATATATTAATTCTTATGTCTTTATTAGTATATATTTTTTAAAAATCATATGTTAATATTTATATCTATCTTAGGATATATATTATTATATTACAAATCAAAAGAATAAAATTTAATTTTCTCATCCTTTGAGAAAATGATTATTTTATCAAACTTATTAAATATTTATTAAACGAAAGGAAGGTAGAGAAATGAGAGGCGGAGACGCTATAATAAAAGCTTTGATGGATAAGGGTGTAGACACCATATTCGGTTACCCTGGAGGTACCGTAATTCCATTTTATGACATGCTATATGACTCAGACTTGAGACATATACTTGTCAGACATGAACAATGTGCAGCGCATGCTGCAGAAGGTTATGCAAGAGCTTCTGGTAAAGTTGGTGTCTGTTTAGCCACTTCTGGCCCTGGTGCAACAAATTTGGTTACCGGTATTGCAAATGCATATATGGATTCATCCCCGATAATTGCAATTACCGGACAGGTGGTTAGTAATTTAATTGGTAATGATGCATTTCAGGAAGTGGACATCATGGGTATTACAATGCCTATTACAAAACACTCATACCAACCGAAGGATGCCAATGATATTCCAAGTATTATTAATACCAGTTTTGAAATCGCTTCAACTGGCAGATGCGGACCTGTATTGATTGATGTTCCTAAGGAAGTGCAGGAACAGGAATTGGATGAATATGTGTTAGGAACAATTCCAACTCCAGGTTATAAGCCTACCCTTAAAGGTAATTCAAAACAGATTGCAAAAGCTGCAAAAATGCTTCTTGAAGCTGAAAGACCATTCATTTTAGCTGGTGGAGGTACAATTTTAGCAGGGGCTTCAGAAGAGGTCAAGAAACTTGCGGAATTGATCAATGCTCCTATAGCCACTTCATTGATGGGTAAAGGAATCATCGATGAGAATGATGACTTATCCATTGGAATGCTTGGTATGCATGGAAAGCAGGTAGCTAATCAGAATGTAAACAAAACCGACTGCTTGCTTGCAATCGGATGCAGATTCTCTGACAGAACCACCGGTAAACTTGAAGAGTTCATACCTGATGCAAAGGTCATCCACATTGACATCGATCCTGCTGAAATCGGAAAGAATGTTGCTGTAGACTTGCCTATTGTAGGTGATGCTAAGATTGTATTGAATCAATTGATTAAAGAGTTGGAAGCTAATCCAAGTGATAGGAATGCTTGGCTGAAATCTATTGTAGACTTTAAGAAATCTACTATACCAAGAGTCAGCTATGAGGATATTCCTTTAAAGCCTCAACAGGTAATCAAGGAGATTGCAGCTTCAATCACAGAAGATACAATTGTAACCACTGATGTAGGTCTTCACCAAATGTGGGCAGCTCATTTCCTTGACATTTCAAAACCTCGCAAGTTCATATCTTCCGGAGGTCTTGGAACCATGGGATTCGGTTTCCCTGCAGCTATTGGTGCAAAGGTAGCTTGTCCTGATGATGCCGTACTTGCCATTGTAGGTGACGGCGGATTCCTTATGGTATCCCAGGAATTGGCTACAATCAAAGAGCATGACATTCCTATAGTCATTGCATTGCTGAACAACAGAAAACTGGGAATGGTATACCAATGGCAAAACAAGATGTATGATAAGAGGTACTCCGAGACAGATTTAGGAAACAGTCCTGATTTTGTAAAATTGGCTGAAAGCTATGGAATCAATGCAGAAAGGGTTGAGGAAGTTGACAAGACTCAAGAAGCATTGTCCAAAGCCCTTAAGGATAATGAGTCCATTCTCTTGGAGATTACTGTTGAGAAGGATGAGTTCATTCCTATGTTCCCACCAGGTGGAGGTATAAATGACCTTCTTGGTGAGTATAAGTACGAAAAAGATGTTGAAGGAGGAAAATAAAATGAGCGAAAAATCTCATGTTATTAGTACTTTGGTTGAACACAAGCCAGGTGTACTTCAAAACGTTGCAGGATTGTTGAATAGACGTGGTTTCAACATTGACAGCATCACTGTAGGTGCATCTGAAGTTGAAGGCTTGGCCAGAATGGTTTTCGTTGTAAAAGGCGATGAAAAGGTCTTGGAACAGGTCATCAAGCAATTGCATAAGCTTGTTGATGTTGTAAAGATCAAGGATCTTGACCCTGAATACGTATTGAAAAGAGAGCTTTGTTTAGTAAAGGTTAAAACAACTAGGGAAAAATCAAGGTCTGAAATCATTGAATACGCAGACATTTTCAAAGCAAAGATCATTGATGTATGTGATGATTTCATTACAATGGAAGTTACAGGAAATCCTGAAAAGATTGACTCATTCCTAAGATTGATGAAACCATTCGGAATCAAAAAAATAGCTCGTACTGGACCTACTGCAATTGCAAGAGGTCATCATTAGATAATAATTTTTAACTATTTGAGAGTATAGGCTCTTTAAATAGTTACTTTTTTACTTTTTTTACTTTTTTTATTAGAATAATTCTTTTACTTTTTTTACTTCTAAGGATTTTAATTTTTTTAGATAATTTATTTTTTTATTTTTTTTCGAGGGATTTTAATTTTTTTATTAGAAAAATTCTTTAACTATTTTTGGATTGATTTATGAATCTACAGTTTCATATTCGTTTTCGCATTCTTCCTTGAACTTTTTAATGAACCATTTGGCCCAAACATATCCTACTGTTCCTCCCAAGAAGCATCCAAAGACTACTCCTGCATAGATTCCAACAAGTCCCCATCCAAAGGTAAAGCAGAAAAGATATGCAAATACGCATTCAAATATAAGGGATCTGAATAATGTGATGATAAGTGAATTGGTTCCCTTTCCCACTCCTTGAAATACCATAGAGGACATCATACCATGAGGTACCGCAATCACGAAGAAGCTCAATACACTGAGTGCAGTTGCTATCTCTCCGGATAATGATGCGCTTGCGCTTGTATAGCTGAATATGGTAGCGAACTGATTTGAGAATATGACCATTATCGCTCCAAGAATGATTGATATTGCAAGTCCCAATTTAATGGAATAGCTATGTCCTATCTTAAGGTTTTCAGGATTTCTCGCTCCATATGCGACTCCCGCTACAGTAATCACAGCTGTTCCTATACCTATCAGAGGGAGTATGGCCACTTGTGTGATTCTTATTGAAGCGGTATAGACCGCCACTGCAGTTGTTCCTGCTGCAATTACAAGCATGGAATTAATCAGAATTGTAAATGCGGAAAATATCACATTTTCCAGAGTTGATGGGATTGCAACTTGAAATATGTCAATCAATATTTTACTGTCAAATTTGAATCCTTTAGGGTTCAAGTCAAGGAAAAGGTCCTTCTTTCCCCAAATCCAATAACTCATGACAATGACTGAAATGGCTCCTGAAATAACGGTTGCCCAAGCGGCCCCAGCTATTCCGAGACCGAAATAATAAATGAATATAGGGTCTATGATTATGTTTATTATGGAGGTGATTGCAATTGCAATGGTTGCCCTCCTCATATCCCCTTCGGATCTAAAGATTGCTGACAATACTGATGAGAATACAAAAACGAATAGGAATCCAAAAACGATATATGCATAGTCTTCAGCATATTCTATTGAATTTCCCGCACCCATAAGCTTGAGGATAGGGGTGATTGCTATAAGTATTATGATTGTGAATATTACGGATACAACTATTGAAAGGAAAATTCCATGCAATCCTGCATTGTTTGCTTGCTTATAATTTTCAGCGCCGATATGTCTTGCAATCAGTGAGTTTGCACCTGCACCGATTCCATTTCCAAGCCCTACTAGAATCATGTACATCGGTGCAATGAATCCAATTGCTGCCAATGCATCCGGACCGAGGCCTGCAACCCATATGCTGTCTGCAAGATTGTATAAGGTTATTAAAAACATAGACAGTATCATAGGGACACTAAGCTTTCTAATAGCCCTTTTAGGGTCTCCGGTAATCATTTCAATATTGTCGTTCCTTTCTTCAAACATATTTTTCCCATTCATTAAAATTATTGGATTTTCTTATATTGATAAGTTTTATAAACTATTAAAATAAATATATACACATTATATTTAATTCTATAAATTAGTATAGACACTCAATTATTTAAGTATATTGTTAGGAATAAAGTTCCGGAACTAGTTTAACATTAAATATAATTTGGCTAAAAATTAGCTTTAATATTTATAAAATTATTAAAAAACTTAAAAGGAGTCTTTAAAGATGAAAATGTATTATGATGACGATGTCGACGCAGAAGTAGTTGCAGATAAGACTATTGCTGTAATCGGTTACGGAAGTCAAGGACGTGGTCAATCTAGAAATATGGCTGACAGTGGATTGAATGTTATTGTCGGTCTTAGAGAAGGAGGTTCATCCTGGCAAAAAGCTATTGATGATGGAATGAATGTAAAAACCATTGAAGAGGCTGCAGAAGCTGCAGACATCATTCACATCTTGCTTCCTGATGAAACCCAAGAAAAAGTTTACAAAGAACAAATCGCTCCTTATGTTGAAGCTGGAAACACCATTTCATTCTCTCACGGTTACAACATTCACTTTGGCTTGATCCAACCTGGAGAAGACGTAAACATTGTAATGTTTGCACCTAAAGGTCCTGGTTCCCGTGTAAGAACCACTTACCTAGAAGGTTTCGGTATTCCTGGACTCGTAGCTATTGAACAGGACGCTACCGGTGACGCATTGCAACTTGCATTAGGTATGGCAAAGGCAGTTGGACTTACCAGAGCAGGTGTAATTGAAACCACCTTCCAAGAAGAAACTGAAACCGACTTGTTCGGTGAACAGGCTGTATTATGCGGTGGTCTCACTGCATTAATCAAAGCAGGATTCGAAACTCTTGTAGAAGCAGGATATCAACCTGAAATCGCTTACTTTGAAACCTGTCACGAAGTTAAGCTCATTGTAGATGACATCTACGAAAACGGTATGGCTGGAATGTGGCATGATGTAAGTAACACTGCTGAATACGGTGGATTAACCAGAGGCGGAAGAGTAATCACCGATGCTACCAAAGCTGAAATGAAAGCGATCTTAGGTGAAATCCAAGACGGAACCTTCAAAAAACAATTTGCAGATGAAAACGCAACTGATGCAGCAAACTTAAAGGAAATGAGGGCTGCTGAAGAGCAAACTGACATCGAAGTTGTTGGTAAAAGATTAAGAATCGCTTGTGGATTACAAAAAGAAGATGAATAATTCTTCTTTTCTTTTTTCTTTTTTTTAAACAATTTTTAATTGTTCGTTTATATATTAACTTTTTTTAGAAATTTTTTATTTTTTTCATTAAATCTACTTAAAGGTCCAATAGGTATTGAAAAATTATATTAACTAATAAAACTATATTAGAAAATATGAATGCAAATAGATTTGAAACTTTTTATGATGCTGTTCTAGCGATTGTCATAACCATTTTGGTGTTGAAAATCCCTCAACCATTAGGTCCGACTTGGGGAGCTTTTTCTGCAAATTATCTGACTTTTTCAACATATTTTATAGTATTCCTGGCAATCATCAACATTTGGTATAACAATCATAAGCTGTTTCAGAATTTTGATGAAATAAACAACATGTCCCTATTTGCATATGGATTTTCCCTTTTCTTAACTACACTATTCCCATATTTCGCATTATGGATTTCAATGAATCTGTTCTCATTGACTGCTGAAACAGTTTTCGGATTGATCATACTTTTTGCAAACATTTCTCATATCATAGCATTATTTGCAGTTTTTGGAGCTAATGGATATATTGAAAGATTAGAGGAATTCAACATCAAGCCAATTCATTTGCTGTTGCCTATCATCATTTTGCTGATCGGTTTCATAATTTCATATACAATATATCCTCCAGGAATTTATCTGGCGAGTCTGCTTTCTGTAATCATAAGCATCATTTACAATAGGGTGCAAGGCAAAGAATTTGAAGACACAGAAAGATTTGAGGCATTGATCGATGCGATTGTAGCCATCATCATAACAATCATAGTGCTTGAAATTCCATTGGCTGCAGATGGCAGCTTGGCGGCATTATTGGAATTGAAGCTTGAATTTATAGCATACATAGTCAGTTTCATTGTTTGCTTCAATATGTGGAAACTCACTTATAATGTATTTGCCATTGTCAAGAAGATCAATTATAAGGTGATTTGGTCTACAGCTTCCATGCTGTTTTTCTTATCATTGATTCCTTATTTGACAACATTTGTTGCTATGAATTTCCATGAGTTTGTGCCACAATGTCTGTATGGAATAATCTTCATGATAATTTCCTTATGTTCCGTCATTTCCACAATTGAAATGAAAAAGCTGGATGAATCAAATCTATACTTGCAAAAGGCATTTGACAATTACAATAACTTCTTCATAACCATTGTACTCACATGCATTTTCATAATTATCGGTTACTACTACTGGCCTCCGATAATAATCCTGTCATGCTTATTGTCAATTATCATTCAGTGGATATTCGTTTCAAAGAAGATAAATCTACTTGACATTATTTAATTTTTTTAACTTAAAGCAAATTTAAAATGCTTAAAATTTATTTTTTTTAAATATTTAATTGATTTAAAAAGTTTTCAATAGATTTATTTTTTATAATTCTTTTTTTAAATTTAAAAGCTTTAGTAAATTTTTTCTTCCGATTCTTTTTTCAAAATATAAAAGTTTTTAAATAATTTACATTATATATTAAATTAGTTTTGAATTTACAAGTGATTAAAATGGTATATGTAGGTATGGATCATGGAACTACTGGAATTTCATTTGCTATAATGAATGATTCAGAGGTTCTTGATGTTTTTAAGATATCCCGTGAAGATAGTAAGGCTGGAAAAGTGTCAGCCATTGAAGAATTGTCCAAGCGTGTGGATTTGGATGATATTGAATTAATGATTATTACTTATGCTATGGGAGATGGAATCAGCACAATTCTTCCAATGGAAAGGGTTGAAAACAGAGGAATTCTTTCAATCGGCGGCGCAGGAAAGGTAACCGGTGGAGGAACTTCAGTTTACTCTGAAATAGAAAATTCCAATTTGCCTGTATTGATGATTCCAGGAATCCATAAGAATTGCGAGTGGCTTGACCCTTTGTTCAGGGCAGCCTATTCCCATCATGCAAGCCCGGAAAAGATTAGCATTGTCTATAATGCATATCTTGAAACCAATTGGGAAAACATGATAGTGGCGGACATCAGTTCCAACAGTGTTGACCTCTTGATTGAGGATGGAATAATCAAGGGAGCCATTGATGCCTGCTGCGGTGCGATGGGTGTTGTCCATGGACCTCTTGATTTGGAAATGATTCGGGACATAGATGATGGAAAACGCACTGCAAATGAATGTTTCTCACATGCCGGTGCCATTAAAATAGCCGGAATCGATAATAAGGTTGCATTCATGAAGGATGAGCTTCTAAACAACTATAGAAATGGTGATGAGAAAGCCAAATTGGCCATTGACACCATGATTATGACTGTGGCTATGGAAATTGCCGGTTTAATTGCAGTCAGCAAGAATGAAATCGAAGGCATTGTCCTCACTGGTTCTATGGGTTCCATGAAGGATCCTGTTGATTTCGAATTAGAATTGAACAAATACTTTAAGAACAAATACCCAACTAAAATCATTTCCAGTGAGTCTGGAGCTATTGGCGCAGCACAGATAGCAAGAGACATTGCTCATGGAAAAAGAGAGATCATGGGTATAAAGGTTGAGTTATAGGTCCCAGCTTTTTTATTTTTTTATACAATATATTTTTTAAAATATATTTTTTCTTTATTTTTTTAATTTTCTATTTTTTTTAAAAAAGAGTTTAAAGCTTTTATTTTATTGAAATTCCTTTTTATTTTTCTTTTTTTTAAATTATGATTTTTCTCTGTAGAAAAATTAAATTAACCAATAAATCTAAAAAAGTAGCGAAAAAAGTTATTAAAAAATAAGTTTTGTTTTTAAAATTTTAAAAATAAAAAAAGAATGTAGATTAATAATTAAATTATTAAACTACCAACCAAGACAATCATTCCCACTATCCAACAGTAGTAGGCAAATATGTCCAGGCTTTTTTCCCTAACGATCTTAAGCAGGAAGCTGATTGCAAAGTATCCGGAAATGACTGCAACGATAAATCCTGCAATGCATGCTCCCATTTCTACATTTGCACTGCCCAAATCTTTAAGCTGGAATACTGCAGCTCCCAAGATTGCCGGAATTGATATGATGAAACTGAATTTGGCAGCGAATTCCTTATCCAATCCTGCAAACAATCCTGAAGCTATTGTTGTACCTGAACGGGAAAGTCCTGGAAGTATAGCTATTGCCTGTCCGCATCCCATGATAAGAGCTTCCTTAACGCTTAAGTTTGTCACATTGATTCTGCCGCTGTTCATTCTTTGGGAAGCGTATAAGAGACAACCGGTAATCAATAATAGGAATGCAGGAATGGTCAATCCAGTAAACATCTCTTCAATAATGTCATTGAACAATACTCCAACCACTCCTACAGGAATGGTAGCCAATATTGTCAGCCAAGCCAATTTCTTATAAGGGTCCTTTTTGATTTCTGGAATGAATTTCCCTTCCTTTAAGTCGATGAGGCTTGATAAGAATCCCTTGATCATTTCTATGACATCATGGTAGAAATATGCTATTACAGCTACAAGGGTTCCCAGATGCAACAATACATCAAAAGCAAGTCCGACATCAGCCACACCTAATGCCTGTTGGGCAAAAATCAGGTGGGCGGAACTGCTTACAGGTAGAAATTCAGTTAATCCTTGGACGAGTCCAATGATTATTGCTTGAAAAATATCCATAGTTTCACCTTTTTATTCTAAATAGTAAAAATTCTTTAAGCATTTAAGTTTGAAAAATTTTATAAAAAAAATAACTTATGCCATTGACATAAGTTATAGATTTTATCAGTTTCCATTTTCATTCAAAATGGCCATTAATTAAAATAATCAATTCCTTTGCTTATTCAACAAAGGTTAACCAATTGTGAATGTCTTCGGATCTTCCGTATACTGCGTCGAAGTATTTTTCTTGTAATTCCTTGGTTACAGGTCCTCTTGATCCGATGCCGATTTGTCTGTTGTCGATTGCACGGATTGGAGTAACTTCTGCTGCACTTCCAGTGAAGAAGACTTCGTCAGCTAAGTATAATCTTTCTCTTGAAATGGTTTCTTCAGAGACTTCATAGCCTAAATCTTTTGCAATGGTCATGACACTGTCTCTGGTAATTCCTCTAAGGATGGAAGAACCTAAGTCTGGGGTAATGAGCTTGTTGCCTTCAACTATGAAGATGTTTTCTCCACTACCTTCTGCAACGTGGCCGTGGTAATCCAATTGGATTGCTTCATCGTATCCATGTTCTCCAGCTTCCAAGTTTGCAAGCTGTGAGTTCATGTAGTTAGCTGCAGCCTTTGCAAGAACAGGTAAGGTACCTGGTGCAGGTTTTCTCCAGGTGGAAATACCGATGTTTGCACCTTGTTCCATTTCCTCTTCACCGATGTATGCTCCCCATTCCCATACGGCAATGGTGGTTTCTACAGGACAGTTTAATGGGTTTACACCTAACTCCCCAAATCCTCTGTAGGTAATTGGTCTGATGTAGCAGCCTTTTAAGTTGTTTACTTTAATGGTTTCTACGATTGCATCGCAGATTTCTTCTTGAGTATATGGAATGTCCATTTTGTAAATTTTAGCGGAATCAAATAATCTTTGTACATGGTCTTGTAAACGGAATACTGCAGGTCCATTTTCAGTTTCATAACATCTAATACCTTCAAATACTGCAGATCCATAGTGGACTACGTGTGCGAGAACGTTGATTTTAGCATCTTTCAATGCAACAAATTCTCCATCCATCCAAACTTTTAAATTTTCGTCGAATGCCATATTATTCACCTTTTTGTTTTTTAAAAGTAATTTCTATTAATGTCTTGTAGTTAGTTTTAAGGATTGTTTTGTTTAATCAGTTGTTTTAGAAGCTGATTAAAACTTTTTAAAAAATAATTCCTTTATTAATTATTTATTTCTTATATTTTAAATATATTGCTTTATTTAAGGCATTTTAATTTTAATTTATTCTTTTTTATTCAATTTCAGCCTATTTTTTCTAAAAGGGTTTTATTTCAAATCTTTTTCATCGAAAGTTTTAAATAATATGTTAACAATATTTAGTATGTAGTATGGTTCCGTGGTCTAGGGGTATGATATCTCGCTTACAACGAGAGGATCACGAGTTCGAATCTCGTCGGAACCACTCGTCCAAGCTTTTTGAGACTTCGTCTCAAAAACCTTGACCAAAACTTTTTTCTAATTAACTTTTTATGAATTAATTTTTGTTTTATATAAATTTTAATTCTTTTTTGCAATGGTTCCGTGGTCTAGGGGTATGATATCTCGCTTACAACGAGAGGATCACGAGTTCGAATCTCGTCGGAACCACTTCTCAACTTTTTTTTTATTTTCGCAATTTTCATCCACTCTTTTTTTTAAAATTTTTAGCTATTTTCATAATTATTTTTCAATATTTTGTTCGTAAAAAATAGAATTAAATGTAATTTTAGAGTTTAAAAAATAGAACTTAAAAAAAGAAAAAAAGAAAAATGGTGGTTTAAAATTAAATTAAGATTTGGTTGAAACGCTTTTAGTGAAAAAACACTTTTAGAAGGCAACAATCAATATCATAATTATTATTAATGAAATAAAGAATATGACTGTTCCTTTTACTAAAATGTCCGCTTCTCTATCGGAATATATTACAATTCCATATGATAATATCAATGCTATTATCAGTTCAGCAATGCCTAAGTATCCTGTAGGCACTCTTATCATTTTTCCAAGTATAAATCCTATCAGATATGCAACAATGACCACTGCCGCAACGGCTGCTATAGGATTGGCCAATATAGGTTTTAGAATCTCCATAATAGGCTTGCTTGGCTTTTGAGGAACATAGCTTCCATAATTGCTTAATGCGTTTTCTGAAGAAGACATGAATCTATGTTTGCTTTGAGGGCTGCTTCTTCTTTGGCTGAGGGAATTGTTCATTCCATTTCTTGAAAGGGAAGGAACTCTTCTTCTTTTTGGAGCTTGCTGTTGACGGCTTGAGAACAATGAGCTGGTCGGACCGGAATAGTTGTCTCTAGGAGTCTTGTTCAGGAACTCGGCACGGTATAAGTCATCATCGTATTCATCGTAATGGCTCAATTCCAAACCGCCGACTTCATCCTCATAATATTCCATGTCTTCAGCATACTCTTCGTAGCCTTCATAAGCCCCTTGGAGCCTATTGTATGACCTGTCATCATAATCATAAGCGCTGCTATAATTTGATGTGTTGTCAATATAATCCCTGTTGACATCTCTATGATAGAATGAATCGCTATCAATGTCTGTCAACCTATCTCTACGGTCTAATCTTGGTTTTGTTTCCTTGTTTTTGTTTGAATATTTCTTAGCTAAAGTAACAAGGTTGTTCCTGTCGATCAGTTTTATCTTTCTCTCTTCAGCATATCTTTTTGCTTGTGATGAGAAACCGGAACTGGTCACAACGGCAACTTTAGATGCCCTAAGCTTTTTGCCGATGACTTCCATTTCCTTTAAAACATCGATTCCGACTTCCCAGTCCTTGTCGTAGTTTTTACATGCAACGACCAGACCAAAATCACCCATGGATGTTTGCAGGATTGCGTAAATGTCTACAACCTGTTGGGATGTCTTAAAATTTTTATAGACTTTAAAGCCAGAATCTTCAAGAACTTTAGCTATAAAATTCACTAATTGTGGCTTTTCCACGGTTTCACCTTATCTTAATTTTAATATAATATATTTATATTTTCTCAATATATAATTTTTATTAAATTTTTCTAATATTATCTCTATTTTTATTAATTTTAATTAACTTTTAGAAAATTTTTAGATATAATAAAAAATTTTATAATCATGAAATCATATAATATATAATAAGGAAATAATCTAAAATTTATGGATTATTTTAATTTCATATTGTTTTAATTATAATTTTAAGGAATCGTTTATTATGTTATCTATTGGTCAATGTTACTTGGATTTTGTTGAAAAAATCTTAAAGGAAGGTAAGGAAACCTATAAGGACAGCGATCATCATTTAAAGGAAAGTCTTGGTAATTATTATTATATTGATGATCCATTGGATTTGAAATTCAGGGCAAAATATCAGCACATGACTCCTGAATTGATGTTGGAAGAGATTAAAAGCGGCAGATTTGACATTCCTTCATGCCCTATCAAAGGTGATGCATTGTATGAATATGTAAAGTCCTTTGAAATAAGGGACGATCAGGGTTTTGTCTACACTTACCCTAACCGTATATTGGAGCATTTCGGTGTGGACCAATTCGAAACCATGAAGCAAAGGATCCTGACCGCTACAGGAAGTAACCGTGCAGTAGCTGTCACAATCGATCCTGCATTGGATGGGGATAGGGAAGACATTCCATGCCTTCAGGTATTGCAGATTCTTGTAAGGGATGGAGAACTTACCATTCACTGTTTCTTCCGTTCCAATGACATCTTTGGAGCATTTTATTCCAACATGTTTTTCATAACCTATATTGGAATTAAGATGAAAGAGGAAGTGAACAAGGAGATTATGGGAGAGAAATTAAACTTCGGCGGTCTTCATTACCATTCAACTTCCGGTCACATATACAATAACGATATGAGAGCGGCTAGAAGATTGATTTCCGCTAATAAATAATTTTAGAGGCAATCCATAATTGCCTTCTTTTTTTATTTTAAACATTTTGATGAAACAATCTATCAAATTTCCAATCTAATTTTTATTGATGATTCATATGAAAATATTATTATCTAACGATGATGGCGTAGACGCCTCCGGTATTTTGGCTGCAAAGGAGGTTGCAGATGAGTTTGGGGAAACTTATGTTGTCGCACCAACCAAGCAGCAAAGTGGAATCGGTCATGCATTGACTCTATTTGACCCTCTTAGAGTCTATGAGACCAATTTGAGAGATGGAACCACTGGTTATGGTGTTTCAGGCACTCCGACCGATGCGGTTACCATTGCCATTTATGCTCTTATGGATGAAAAGCCTGATTTGGTGATTTCCGGAATAAATACCGGTAGAAATACCGGTAAGGGAGAGCTTTCAACCTCAGGTACCTTAGGGGCTGCAAGTGAGGCGGCATCATTGGGAATCCCAACAATTGCAGTAAGCCAGCATATTCCAAGTGATGACATCAAGTTTGAGGAAGGGCATATTGAAATTGACTTTTCATCAAGTCAAAGGGTTTTAAGAGACCTTATTCAAAAGATCATTGATAATGGATTTCCGGAAGGGGTTGACATATTGAATCTGAATGTTCCTGAAAACCCTCATTCATACAAGCCTGTCATCTGTCCATTGGCAGTTAGGATGTATGAGCCTGTTGTTGAAGAGAGAATAGACCCTAGAGGAAGGCCTTACTATTGGATCAATGGGGATTTGTATATGGACAATCCTGAAAATACCGATGACTATATCATCCTGGAAGAGAATTTGCCTACCTTGACTCCGTTGATATTGGACATGGGTCATGATTTGGATGCCTTAAGAGAGTGGTATGACAAATAAGATTTTTCAAATGAAAATTTAATTTTATTTCATAATACACAAACAATATATAACATAAGATACATAATAGAATTAATTATAATTGAAATTCAATTTCTAAAAAATTTGAGGAGATAAAAATGTCTGTAAATCAACTTGAAGCAACATTGCAAGCTGTAACACACACTTTAGCAAAATTGGAAAAAGAAGGATGCAATGATGAAAAGCTTTTAAAAGAGCTTAGAGAAGAAAGAGATAAAATCTTGCATGAATTGAACTTAAACTGATTGATCATATTTAATTTACCAGTTCCAATTCAATTCTATCATTAAATAAGTTTATAATGGATTAAGGATAAATAGTATTATTACTTAAATTAATAATAAATATCTATTAAATTTTATTTTATAATTTTATGAGGCTATATAATGAGTGACAATTTCCAAGTAAATAAACAATTTGCCAGATTCAAAGGCAAAGATGTTCTCATTGGTTTAAAAAACTGGGAAGAAGTAGAAGGAAAAATAATTACCATCGATAACTTTTTAAACTTAGTTTTGGATGATGGTGAAGGTTTAAAAGTTATTAAAGGTGGAAAAATAGCATTTATCTCTATTCAAGAATAACTATTTTCTCTTTTTTCTATTTTTCTTTTTTTAGTATTTTTCTATTAATATTATTTCAGTTCGCTTAAGGCCTATTTTTTTAATTTTCACATTTGTTTTAATGATTACAAACTATTTTCCATTTCAAAAAAATATAGTTAAACCAAATCAATGATTTAACTATTATTTTGCTATTTTAAAGAATAATCAATTAGTTGCAGGCATCTTCAATTGATTCCCTGATTTCATCAATGCTGTTTCCTAACATAAGGGCCAGGAACATTGCTCCTCCAGCGCCCGCACCTTCCTTAATGAATCCTTGGGTATAGTTTTTAAGGCCTTCAATGCGGGATATTTCAAAGTTAGGGTTTACTGCATTTACGGTTATGTCTCCGATTTGATCTATGATATCGAGAATGTCTGCAGTGTCATCCTTCACCACAAATGAGGTAGTTGCAAGGCAACAGTTTGAGAAGTCAAAATCAGGATCCAATGCCTTTACAATAGCGCAGGCTGCAGTAAGTTGTGTTCCACCTGCCAATACAACAGGGACTTTTGCACCCATGATTACTCCTGCAACTGCCGGAAGCATGCAGTCTCCAACAGCCCTCACCACATCGAAAGGATCATTGTCTTTGGATTCTTCCAATCCTGCATTCTTAAGTCCTTCCTCAACGATTGCATTTTTCATCTCATGAGGGTTTGTGTCCATGCATCCGCTGACCTTTCCTTTTGCATCATAGCCAAGTCCAACCAAAACTCCAAGGGCAGTGGTTGTACCTGCAGGAAGGCTTTCTCCAATCACGATGTAGTCATGCTTTTCAGATAATATTTCAGCAAGTTCAAATCCTTTTTCAAAAAGCCCTTCAGGGTCTTCCACAGCTTTTCCGCTACGGATATCCTTACCCCATTTGCCGTCGCTAATGTCAAAGACATCAGAGTTTGCCTTTATTTCGCTTCCTGCATCAAGAACCATTACAGGACAATCGCAAAGTGCAAGGGAACCTTTTGTAATCATTGATGGAGTAGGGGTCACAACCTCTCCAATTATTGTTTGTGGAATGTCGCTCATGCATTTAACTTCACCCTCCAGGATAAGTTCTGCATCTCCAGCAGGAGTGTATTTTGTTAATTCTGGAGTTGCTCCAGCACCGGTAAGTCCCGGAATCCTGGAGGTTTCAGTTGTAGCTATTGTACAAATAAAAATAGGGTTTTTAAATTTTGGAAGCTCTTTCACTAATTTATCTGATCCGTAAGTCTTTAGTCCTTCTATCATTTTATCATCTTAAATTATTATTTTCATTAATTTTTTTGATAAGTTTAATCATATCATTTCTATAAATATATTATGGATAAAAATTATATAAATGTATGTTAATAAATTATTTTAAATAATTGATTGATTACATTAATGTCAATTATCTGATTTTAATTGAAAATTTTTATGAATGGTGCATTGAAATTGATATCTTTAGGAATTGAAGGAACTGCGGAAAAGACTGGAATAGGAATTGTAGACAGTGATGGCAATGTATTGGCCATGGCTGGAAAGCAATTGTATCCGGAAGAGGGAGGCATACATCCAAGAGAGGCAGCTGAACATCATGCCAAATGGATTCCTCAACTCATTCCACAGGCTATGGAAGAGGCAGGAATTGGCTATAAGGATATTGATTTCATCTCATTTTCACAGGGGCCTGGACTTGGCCCTGCACTTAGAACAGTTGCCACTTCCGCAAGAACTCTTGCATTGAGCCTTAATGTTCCAATCGTTGGTGTTAATCATTGCATTGGCCATGTTGAAATAGGAAAATTGGATACTGGCGCTCGTAATCCAGTAACACTTTATGTAAGCGGAGGAAACAGTCAAGTGATTGCATATGAATCCGGAAGATACAGAATCTTTGGTGAAACATTGGACATAGCCATTGGAAACTGTTTGGATCACTTTGGCCGTGAAACCGGTCTTGGCCATCCGGGAGGGCCGGTCGTTGAGAAATTGGCTAAGGATGGTTCATATATTGACTTGCCTTATGTCGTAAAGGGTATGGATTTCTCATTTTCAGGTTTACTCAGTGCAGCGCTTAGAGCTCATAAGAATGGCGAAAGGATAGAGGACATTTGCTTTTCACTTCAGGAAACCGCCTTTGCAATGCTGGTTGAAGTGACTGAAAGGGCACTTGCCCATACTGAAAAGGATGAGGTTCTATTATGCGGTGGAGTTTCCGCAAACAGCAGGCTTAGGGAAATGATGCAGATTATGGCAGAGGAGCACTATGCCAAATTTTACATGCCTGAGATGAAATACTCCGGTGACAATGGTGTGATGATTGCATGGCTCGGCCAATTGATGTATAAGGCATATGGCCCACTTAAAATAGAGGACACAAACATCATCCAAAGATTCAGAACCGATGAAGTGGATGCCCCATGGGTCGACAATAGAAAGGAAAGGTTGAATCTTCCTAAGGAGCTTCGTGCCAAAGGAGCCGAATCTGACATTTATGAGGCGACTTGGCTTGGAAGGGAAGCAATTGTAAAGAACAGGGTTTCAAAATCCTACAGGATTGAAGAGATAGACAACAAAATCAGAAAGCTTAGAACCAAAAGCGAGGCAAAGATACTGTCGGACGTTAAGAAGACCGGTGTGAGGACTCCTATTTTATACGATGTCGACTTTGAGGAGAAATCAATTGTCATGGAAAAGATCAATGGCTCTTTGGTTAAGGACGTCATGTCAAACATCAATGATGAGAAAAGAAAGGAATTGGCAATTGCAATTGGTGAAAACATCAAGGCATTCCATGATGGAGACATCATTCATGGTGACTTGACAGGTTCAAACATGATTCTAATCGATGAAAATTTAGACAATGTCAATGATAATTTAGCTATTTTCGACTTTGGATTGGGCAAATACTCTGACTTGCTTGAAGACAAGGCAGCTGATTTGTTGGTATTGAAGAAATCATTCCAAAGCATTGATTATGATATAGCTACTGAAACATTCACTTGGATTTTGGAAGCTTACGATAGAGACAATCAATCTAAAATGGCAAATAAGATTGCTGAAATTGAAGGTAGGGGAAGATATACTCACTAAAACAAGCTTTTTATTGGCCTTCGGCCAATAAAACCTTGACCAAAAGTTTTTTCACTAGTATTTACTATTTTTTTTTTAATTTGAAATTTTGTTTCAATTTTTCAGATAAATATATTAAAACTTTTTTATATAATAAAAACTATGATAACATTTATAACTGGGAACGAACATAAAGTAAAAGAAGCAGAGAATATTTTCAAACTTTTTGGTGTTGAACTTGAGCATATTGATCTAGGCTACATGGAACCTCAGGGAACCCTTGAGGATGTGGCAAGATTCGGTGCTAAATATGCTTGCCAAGAGTTAAATCGCTCTGTGATTGTGGAAGACGCTGGTTTGTTCATAAGAGCTTTAAACGATTTTCCAGGGACCTATTCTAAATTTGTTCAGAATTCACTTGGAAACCAAAACATATTAAAACTTATGGATGGAGTTGACGATCGATACGCTGAATTCAGGTCAGTTATTGGCTATTGCACACCCAATTCTGAGCCCAAGGTCTTTTTAGGGCGTGTCGAAGGTCAAATAGCTTTTGAAGAAAGAGGCAATCTTGGTTTTGCATATGACCCTTTATTCATAATAGAGGAAGAAGGCAAGACCTTTGGAGAACTTACTACAGAAGAGAAAAACCAGTATTCACATAGAAGAAATTCTTTAGAAAAATTTATCAACTGGTATGTAAACCAAGATGATGAGCAATAAATTTTTCAGATATCTTTTAATTAACAAAATTATCATAGGCAATTTAATCTAAATTGCTTGTTTTACTGTAGTTTAATTGATAAAATTTGAAAACTTATTGTTTTTATTTAGGTTAGGCCTGGATAATTTTTTAAAGATTTTTTCAAACTTGAATTTAAAATAATTTTTTAATGATCATTTTTATAAAAATTATTCTTAAGATAATTTTTTTTAATGAATTGTTAAGGATTATTCTTTGTATAATTTTTTCAAAGCATTGTAAATGATTATCTTGAAATAGTTTTTTCATTAATTTTTCATTAATGATTATTTTACAAAGGACCTTACTATAAATAATCAAAAAACTTATTGGAGAGGATATTTATGGCAAGACCAGAATGGATCGCATATTCTAATGAAGAAATCGAAGAATTTATTGTAAAATTCAAAAGAGAAGGTAAAACTGCAAGTCAAATCGGAGTAATTTTAAGAGACCAATACGGTATTCCTAGTGTCAAAGAAGTCACTGGTGAAAAGATTACCCAAATCTTAAAAAGAAACGGACAAGCAGAAGAGTACCCTGAAGATTTAATGAATTTAATCAGAAGAGCAGTAAATATCAGAGATCACTTAGAAGAAAACCCAAAAGACCTTCATGGTAAAAGAGGATTAACTATCATTGAATCTAGAATCCGTAGATTAGGTAGATACTATGCAAAGAATGGCCAATTACCAGAAGGATGGAGATACGATCCAACAAAAGCAGCACTTCTCGTTAAATAGAGACAATGAAAAATTTGATTCTCTATTAAGTAGAGGATGCGAAGCTTCAGATATGCTTAAGGAGCATATCGAAAATGATAACATTATAAGACTAATTTCTCATAATGATGCTGATGGAATATCAGCAGCAGGTGTTATAGCCAATGCCATCAAGGAAGAGGGAGGACAATTCCACATAACAATTGTTCCTCGTCTAAAGAGTGATGTCATAAGGGATGTTGCAAAGGAAAAATATGAATTGTATGTTTTTTCAGATATGGGCAGTGCCTGCATCAAGCAACTCAATTCCCTAAAGGCCGATGTCATTGTTGCAGACCATCACCAGCCAAGTGCCCATGAGCCTAAAGAGAATCTTGTTCATGTCAATCCCCACTTGTTTGGCGTTGACGGAAGTCGTGAAATAAGCGGGGCAGGTTCCAGCTATCTGGCGGTCAGAGACATGGGCAAGAAGCATTTAGCTTATATGGCGCTTATTGGTGCTTTTGGCGATATGCAGTGCCAGAACAGATTTATCGGTGTGAATCAATTAATATTGAAAGACGGTCAAGAGGCAGGCAATCTAGAAATCCATGAAGATTTGAAGATAGTCTCTAAAGCACAAGAGCCTTTATTCAAATCAATCGCTTATACCTTGAACCCTCCACTTCCAGGATTGACTGGAAGCTTGGAGAAGTCTCAGGAACTCCTTGAAAAGATGGGTGTTTCCTATGGCATTAAGTTCATTGAATTGGAAGATGAGGAAAAGGATGTTGTTAAAGATGAACTTGTAAAGGTAAATCCTCAAATATTTGGGGACGTTTACAGTGTTCCTCGTGAGCATCCTGTCTTACGTAATTTAGAGGAATATTCTGCAATCTTGGATGCTTGTGGTAAAAACAAGGAGTATGGATTGGCGCTTAGCATTGTTCTCGGTGAGAGGAAAGAGTCTTTGGATAAGGCTCTCGATCTTCAGAAGACTTATAGGAACGACCTTACTAAAGGGTTTGATTGGATCAGCCGTGAAGGCGCCCAACAATTGAATTACATTCAGTATCTCTATAGTGAGGACAAGGTTCTTAAAAGCATTATGGGAACAATTGCAGGTGTTGGAATGTCTGCTAAAATCCTAAATGACGATAAGCCTATTTTAGGATTGTCCAGACTGCATAAGGATATTAAGGTTTCCGGCAGAGCAACACGCCCAATGGTTGCACGTGGAGTTAATTTAGGCAAAGCATTAAGTGAAGTCGCAGTTAACTTCGGCGGGCAAGGTGGCGGACACGACATAGCAGCTGGCGCTATGATACCTTATGAAGCTAAGGATCAATTCTTACATTTAGTTGACCAAGCTATTGAAGCTCAATTAAATAGTTAAGATTGTTCTTAGCTATTTTCTTTTTTAACTTATTTTTAAAAAAAAACTTTGAATAAACTTTTTTTTCTGTTTTTAAATATTTTTTTACTTATCTATCATTGCTATTTTTTTAAACCTATTTTTCTTTAATTTTTCAAAAAGTTTATAATTAGAATACAAAATTTCAAATTTCCATTCCTATTTTTAAAAAAGTTTTTTATAATTAAAATACATAAATTATAATGTTATATTAATAAACTGATGATTAGTTAAATTAATTTTTTATTATTTTATCATTAATTGGAAGGACTCTTATGAATGTTGATAAATTAGTTGGCAATACACCAATGATAAAGATTGATTATGAATATGAAGGAAAGAAAGGGAGCATTTACACTAAAGTTGAATATTACAACTATTCCGGAAGCATAAAGGACAGAATAGCCTTATACATCATTCAAAAGGAAAAGGAAAGAGGCAACTTGAAGGATGGCCAGCCTATCATAGAGGTTACAAGCGGCAACACTGGAATTGCCTTCAGTGCTGTCGGTGCGCTTTTCGGCCATGAGGTTCATATTTTCATGCCTGATTGGTGTTCCCTTGAAAGGCGTAAGCTCATTGAAATGTATGGCGCTAAGATTCACTTGGTATCCAGAGAGGATGGAGGATTCAAGAAGGCTCTTGAGATAGTGGATGAAGTTGCAGATGAGATAGGTGCCTACAAGCCTCTTCAGTTTGACAATGAATTGAATGTGGAGGCACAATACATGACTACAGGTCAGGAAATCATTGATGCAATTCCAGATGTAAACGCCTTTGTTTCAGGAATTGGAACCGGCGGAACCCTAATGGGAATCGGCAAAAGATTGAAGGACCATAATCCTGATGCCAAAGTCTTTGCATTGGAGCCAAGCACATTGTCCATTCTTAAGATGGGAATGGATGAAGGAAGCCATATGATTGAAGGAATTGGAGATGACTTCATTCCAGGAATCGTTGATGAGGAATTGATTGATGACATTGTTCTCATTCACGATTACGATGCAATCAACATGTCCAAAAGGATAGCTCAGGAATTAGGTTTAGGTATCGGAATTTCAAGCGGTGCAAACTTCTTGGCAAGTGTAATAATGGACAATGACGATTTGAAGATAGCCACTGTATTTCCGGATGACAACAAGAAATACATAACTACCAAATTGTCCGAACCGATTGATGAAGATCCTGAATTGGTTTCCAATCATATAAAGCTTGTAGGCTTTGAAGTGCTTTAAAATCAAATTATGTTTCAATTTCCATTTTTAATCAATTTTTCAATCAATTTATATTAATTTTTTATTCATAAACACCGGGGAATTTTATGTTTTTAACTAAAGAAGAAGAGAAAATGGCTAATGGTGAATATGGGGAGACCATTAGAAAGAGTATGGATATCCTGATTGCTTTGGGAGACATTTACGGTGCAGAGAAGTTTGTAGACATCAAATCCGCGCAAGTGTCTGGTGTATCCTACAAGACCATAGGTCAGGCAGGACTTGAATATCTTGAAGACCTTGCAAGCACTGCTGAAATCATCTATAATGAAAACGGCACAATTAGCGATAAAAGTGGAATCGCAACAATTTCAGCAACATTGAACCCTGCCGGAACAGACCTTGACAATTGGGAGGATTTCGGTTTTCCACCGGAATTTGCCAAAAAGCAAGTTGATATTTGCAATGCCTATGGTGCTCTTGGAATAAGCACAACCTGTACATGCACCCCATATCTGATTGGGAATGTTCCAAGATTCGGAGACCATGTCTCCTGGTCTGAATCTTCTGCAGTTGCCTATGTGAATTCCGTAATCGGTGCAAGGACCAACCGTGAAGGAGGTCCTGGGGCATTGGCTGCAGCCATTGTAGGAAAGACCCCATTATATGGATTCCATTTAGAGGAAAACAGAACTGCAAGTTTGCTTGTGGATGTGGAATGCGAGCTTGAAAGGGCTGATTTCGGTGCTTTAGGATATGCAGTCGGGCAAGTGGTCAAGGACGGAGTCCCTTACTTCAAGATGCAGAACAAGTCCTACCAAGTTGAAAACGGCAATCTGAAAGCTCTTGGTGCTGCTTTGGCATCTTCTGGTGCGGTAGCATTGTATCATGTTGAAGATATCACTCCAGAGTACAGGAATGCAGACATTGCTAATGTTGATGAGAAAATCACAATCACCAAAGAGGACATTCTAGAAACAAGAGAAAAATTGTCTTCCGCTGAAGGTTATGCCGATTTGGTCTGTTTAGGTTGTCCGCACGCTTCCCTTGAGGAGGTCAAGGAAGTGGCTGAAATTGTCAAAGGCAAAAAGATCAAGAACGAGCTTTGGGTATGCACCTCAATCAATATCAAGGAAGCGGCTAAGCGTTTAGGCTATCTTGAAACCATTGAAGCTGCTGGCGGTAAGATCTGCTGTGACACCTGTATGGTGGTTGCCCCAATCGAACAGATGGGCTATGAGGTAATTGGAGTGAACTCTGCAAAGGCAGCCAATTACGTGCCTTCAATGTGCGGATTGAAAGTCATCTATAATGATATAGAAAATTTACTCGATTTCGAATAGATTTATTCTTTTCTATTCTTCTTATTTTTTTGTTTATAATTATTTTAATTTTTATTTTTCTTCATAACTATTTCTTAACTAATCTTATCCAAATTTGCCTAATTTTTTAATAACATTTAAGTTATATAAGAATAATAAATAATATCATATAAATCTATGAATCATTTTCTTAGATTTTAAAAAATTCAAAAATACTAATAAAATTACATAAACCTTTTAGGAGTGTCAATTAATGAATGTTATTGTTGTAGGAGCAGGAAATGCAGGTCGTCCTGTTGCAAGATTATTAAACTATGCTGGCCACACGGTAAAGATAACCGATCCCAAGAATATTGAAGACTTCCATATGGATGTTCAAAAGACTTTAAGACTTATGGAAAGCGAAGGAGTGGAACTGGATTTAGGCGTATTCGAACCAAATCTTGAAGGAATCGATACAGTTTACCTATCTCCAACAGTTCCGGAAAATGCTCCGGCTTACAAGATAGTCAAAGAGGCAAATCTCAATGTCTTCTCAAATGATGATTTCGGAAGATTGGCAGACAGCTTCATTGACATCGACATCATTGGAATCACAGGCAGTGTAGGAAAGACCAGTACCACACATATGGTCACTGAAATCTTCAGAACCGCCGGATATCAGGTTTGGATCTGTTCTTCCATGACCCAGAACCTTGTAAGTGAGGTCATCGTTGACGGAATCATCAAGGGAATTCCGGAAAAATCAGACATTGCCGTTTTGGAGCTTCCTCACGGTACTGCAGGTTTGATGGCAGAGCTTAAGCTTAAGGTAGGGGCACTCTTAAACATTTATGAGGAGCATTTGTCCGAGTTTGGAGGTTCAATGGAACGTTACACCCAAAGAAAGATGTTCATTGCAAAAAACAGCGAAAACTTCATTACAAGCATTCATTGCAAAGACACCGTAAAAGAAGCAAGACCTGATGCAATCTTTTACGCAATGGTTAAGGATTTGCCTGGATATGACCCATCCAAAAAATCCGAATACTTCGATAAGGTGGCAAACTTTGAGGAAATTGCCATCGGCGAAGGTCAAGTATGTAATTTTATTGGTGACAGCGCCAAAGGCGCTATTGATATCGCTTATAAATTCAGAAACAAATCCAATGAACTTAAAAAAGGCAACTTCACTTCTGACTTCCATATGATGAGCTATTACTATGAGAATGCAGTTGCTGCAACAGCTATTGCAATGGCTTATGGATTGCCTGTAGAAATCATCAAGGAAGGACTTGCAAACTTCAAGGGACTTTCAGTTCATATGGAATACATTGGAGACTATAACGGTAGGGAAGTTTACATTGATGCTTCCTACTTAATTGAAGGTATTACTGCTGCACTTGACTTCTTAGGTGACAGAAGCCTTGTCCTATTGCTTGATAACTTTGACACTTCAACTTACAGGGACAAGAAGGAAACAGGTAAGCTTATGGGTAAGTATGCTAATGTAATGGTAGCTACTGGATTCAATGAGGTTTACCAAAGAGTTGACTTGGAACCTGCACAGGAATTGCTGGATGCTGCAGTAGACTCTGATGCAGTTAAGGTAATTGCAGGAACTATGGAAGAAGGTGCAGAACTAGCCATTAAGTATTCTAAACCTGGAGACACTATCCTTCACTTAGGACCACAACTCATGCAGGATCCTGAAGGAATTATGGAAAAAATAGTAACTGGTTTAGAAGAAGGCTGTAAAAAATATGAATAGCCAAGCTTTTACCCTTCGGCTAAAACCTTGACCAAAATTTTTTCCTCTATTATGGAGTAATGATATTTTTTCTTTTTTTAATTAATTTTTATCTTTTCATGAAGGTGTTAAATTGAATAGTTTAGAGCTCTCTTCTATGTCTGATGAAGAATTGGCTTCATTGGATTTAGAAAATAAAACCTTTGGTGTAATTGGTGTTTGTGGAGTTGTAGGAAACTTGGTTGCAAGAATCCTTATGGATAGGGGATATTCTGTTGTTGGAACAGATATTTCATCTAAGGAAGATTGCAGATTCTATTCCTCGTTTGAAGGCTATGACATTGAAATATTCTTTGGAGGACATCCTGAAGAATTCTTTGAAAAGATAGACTATATTGTTCCACCTCCAAGCATGCCTTCCAATGCTAAGGTTTTAAGGCTTGCTTCCAATAGAGACATTAAGATCATTGAACTTGGAGACATCTTTAAGCTATTCAAGCCAGATAAGCCTGTAATGTGCATTGGCGGAACCAATGGTAAGACCACCACAACCACTCTTTTAAAGCATATTGCATATTCCGCTGGAATTAGGCCTTCTGAACATAACCTTAAGGGAATGCAAGGAAACAATGAATTCATTCCATCACTTCAAACCAGATTGAATGGTGATTTGGCTATTTTGGAAACAGGTACTGACGGTACTCCTGGCGGTTTGAAATCCATTATAGACTTGACTCATGCTAATTTTGGAATTTTGACAAACATTACTGTTGACCATTTGCAGGATCCTCACGAAAACGATGAGGCTGATTTTATTACAAGAAGCTTTTTAGAGTATGCTAAAGTAAAAGGGGAACTTGTAAAGGGGATTGAAGAGAATGATGGTACATTAATCTACAACAGTGATGACCCAACAATTGTTGGCCTTTTCAAAGAGATTGACTTTAAGGGTGATGCAATAAGCTTTGGTCTTGAGGATGAGCCATGCAGAGTATCTACCAAACCATGCTGGTGTGGCAGAGACATTGAAATAAACGAGCTTATTTCAGGTTGCGGAACCTTTGAATGCGAGTGTGGAATAAAGTATGAAAAGCCAATGTATTTGGCTAAGGATATTTCCCTTAAGGAAAGAACCTTCACTTTAGAATCTCCTGAAGGCAGTTCCACTTTTACCATTTCCCTTGATGGATTGCACAATGTCTACAATGCAGTTGGAGCTATCATTGCAGCAAGAAGGTTCCTAAAATTAAGTGATGAGGAAATCCAAAAAGGACTTTTAAGCTTTAAGGGAACTGCTGGAAGAATGGAGATTGTTGCTAAGATGGACAATAGGATTGTTATGGTGGATTATGCCCATAATCCTGCAGGTGTAGAGACCATCCTAAAGGAAATCACTAAGATTTATGGTGACACAACCGTTGTCATTACAATCACTTCCGAATCAGGCCATGAAGGAGACATTGAAATCCTAGAGAAGGCATTGGACAATGTGAAATATATTGTGCCGGCTTCCCATGATTCAAGGCTCGTAGTGGATGAGCTTTTGGCAGCTGCAAAAGATGGAAAAGCTGACTTTGGCTATGAAGCATTGAAGAAGACCTTTGTATTCACTGATGTTGATCCAGAACAGGCATCCAATTTCACATTAGGTGCAAGTGCAGATCAAGTGGTTGAAGGTGTAAAGGCAGCCTTAAAGACAGATTCCAATATAATCATAATCCTTGGTGAAGCAGGATTCAAGTTCAAATTGGATATTGCTGATTATTGCAATGGATTATAAAATGCCCTAATTTTACTATTTTTTATATTTTTTATTATATTAATTTATAATCAAATTTAAATTTTTTTCAAAAAATTGTTCTTTTTTTAAACAATTATCAATTTTTTTCAATGACTATTTATTAAATGTAATTTTAATTTATATGTAACCATATTAAGTGATTATATTTTTTAAACAGAATTTAAATAATGTTCAATTTTATATATAAACAATGGAATTTTGGTTGTTTTTAACTAAATTAAGTATTGACTTATTAAACAATCTTTAAAAAAAATTGAATAATTTTATATATGATTTCATATAAATATAATCGTACATATTATTATATATAATAATATATTCGTATAAAAATCGACTATAAAAGGGGTGTGTTTTAGATTTTAGCATATTTTTTTTAGATAAGGTGGGTTATTTAAGTTAACTTTTATTTCTGAATAAGGGATCTTTATGGAAATCTTTTTCATAAATTTCTTTTATTTTTGAAATAATTTTAATTTTTTTAGCTTAAATGCCCCATTTTATCTGATTAAAAATTATGCTGATTTAAGTATACCTTTTTTTGGAGGAATTCTTTTGAAAAAATCGAATAAGATAAGTGTATTTTTATCATTTGTGCTTATTCTTTTACTTGCTATCGGCGCAGCAAGTGCAGCCGATGATGCAATAATGACGGATGATGCCAATCTGGCAGCCGTTGATGAAGTACAAGCGGTAGACAATACACATACTTCTGACGAAATTTATGCCGAGTCAACTGATATCGTTGTTGCTGATACCGGTGACTCAGGTGATTCTGATGTGATATCAGATGGCACAGGATTACAAGAAATATCCGACAATGGTGATGAGGGAGCTGTTGTCAGTGATAATGTAAATCCGAAGAATGTGTTGAAAGCTGAAATAGACTCTGATGAACCATTACGTGCTGAACCTGATGGCACTTTTAGTGATTTGTATGATTTTCTTAGAGAGTCAGTCTCCTCTGGTACTGCTAATTTAAACAGAAATTATGTTTATAACCCTGCTACTGATAGTAATTATCAAAATGGTTTCAGTATTTCCAATAATTTTACTATTAACGGTAACGGTTATACAATTGATGGTGGAGGTGTTGTTACTAGGTTCTTTAATCTCCAAGGATATACTAGTGGTACTACATGGAGTACTACTTATAATGGTTATACATATAATTTTAATGATATAAACTTTCAAAATTTTTATAGGTCAGGCACTACTATTGGTGGAGTTATCGTCTCTCAAGAGTATCCAAATATAATTACAATTTCTAATTGTAACTTTACAAATAATAGAGGTTATCGTGGTCCAGCAGTTTATGTTTCAGTAACTACTAATAGGGTAGGTAATACAGGTAATGTAACTATCACTGGATGTGTATTTAAAAATAATAGTGCTTCAAATAGTGGGGGAGCTATTTATTCTGGAATTAGTAGTGGAAATAGTAAGCTCACAATTAATAATAATGTATTTGTAAACAATACCGCATCTGGTAGTGGTCAAGCAATATATTATGTTAATAACTATGCTCCAGATGTTAATTATAATTGGTGGGGCCAAAATGGTTGGAGTAATGGATTTGTAGCTAACTCAGGTACTAGGTATATAATACCACAATATTCCTATCAAGCTGCATTAACTCAAAAAGATGACACTACTGTTGAATTAACCTTAGTATTAAATGGTAGTTCTGCTCCTTCAGGCTCTACTTTACCTTTACGTGATGCTACTTTCTCCATAAGTTCAGGAACTATTGACCCTGAAAGTGGATCAGTAACATATGGTTCTCCTCTTGATGCAACTTTCAGCATTACTGAACCTGTAACCATTACTGCTACAGTAGATAATCAACCACTTACTATAAATATAGACAGAGTTCCAATTACTGTTACCAGTACTGATGTAACTGTTACTTATCCTGGCACTGGTTCTGTTGCTATTACTGCTAGTATTGCTGGAACTTACAGTGTCAAAGTAGGTGATACTACATATCCTGTTACCGTTACAGAAAATGGTGGTACTGCTAGTGTTAATATTCCTCTATCAAATGTAGGTGAATATGGAATTAGTGTTACTGCTGATTTAGGTAACCCATATATTCCTGTTGATACTGGTATTATTAATTATTACAAAGTAATTGCAGGTAGTATTACTGTCACTGGTCAAGGAACTACTGTAACTTATCCTGAGAAAGGCACTATTGTAGTAAATACTGATGTTGCTGGTGCTTACACTATTACAGTCGGCGATAATACTTATGATGCTACACTTGTTGCTGGTGATAATGACTTTAATATACCTGATGTATTTGATGCAGACACTTATGATGTTAAAGTATCTGCTAATATAGCTAACTATAATCCTATAACTGAACAGTCTATTGCTACTTATACTGTAGAAAAAGCTGATTCTAGTGTTAGTGTTGATTCTATCAGTTTCACTTATGGTGAATCTGGCAGTGCTACTGCTACTTTGGATGGTGCTACTGGTTTGAATGCTGTTATTGATGGTTTTGCTGATGCTGTTAGTGTTTCTGGTAGTGTGATTACTGTTTCTGGTTTGCCTGCTGGTGATTACACTATGGTTGTGACTACTGTTCCTGATGCTAACCATAATGCTGTAAGCATTAATGTTGATGTGACTGTTGCTAAGGCTACTCCTGTTGTTAGTTTGAGTGCTGATAGTGAGGAGATTATTTATGGCGATTCTGTTACTTTGACTGGTGGTGTTGTTCCTAGTGATGCTGGTGCTGTGACTTATTGGGTCAATGGCAGTGAAGTTAATAGCAATGTCTTGTCTGGTTTAGGTGCTGGTACTTATACTGT
>NZ_JAFQQZ010000060.1 GCF_017410345.1 Methanobrevibacter sp. | reverse complement strand
TTCTAGTTTTTTCTAGTTTTTTCTAGTTTTTTCTAGTTTTTTCTAGTTTTACTCTTGCATTTTTACTATTTTTTTTAAAGTTTCATTTATCCTTTTTTACTATTTTTAACTATTTCTAACTATTTCTATAATTTTTTAATCTCCATTTCTTCAAATTTTATAAAACTATAAATTAAATAATGGATAAATCAATTACTATGATTAATATAGTGGTGGGCTTAGGAGAAAATGAAAACATTATAAAAGCTTCTAGCCAATTGAATACAATTGATGATTTGAATATAACTTTAGTGAAAACTGAAGATGAGCTTATAAATGCATTTGAGAATCCGGAAGTTGATGCTGTCATAAGGGGATCCTTAAGGGCATCTAAAGTTATAAAAGCCATTAAAGAGCTTAAATCAGAGAGCAAAATCAACAGAACTACTTATATTAACACAAGGGGTGATGAAAGATTCTCAAAGGATTATGAGTTCCTCCTTGCTCCAGTAGGCATAGATGAGGGCAAGAATACGGAAGAAAAAATCACTTTGGCTGTTCAGGCTGCTGATTTCATCCAATATCTTGGCAAAAAGCCGAAAATAGCTATTTTGGCTGAAGGGAGAAAGGACGATTTGGGAAGAAGCGAAAGAATTGATGAAAGCTTAAAGTCATCACAGGAACTCACAGAATTATTGATCAATAAATTTGATGAATTGGATAATTTTGACAATGGCTCTGAAGACATATCAAAAAACTATTCCATAAAAAACTATTATATTCTCTTGGAACAGGCAATTGAAGATGGAAACAATATCATACTTGCAAATGATGGAATATTCGGCAATATCCTTTTCAGGACACTTGTTCTCTTGGACGGTTGGCCAAGCTATGGTGCAGTAACACTTGGAATAGATGAGATTTTCATTGATACAAGCCGTGACCAGAGCGTTGAAGGATATAAAAGAAGTTTGGAATTGGCTTATAAATTGGCTAAATTAAGAGAATAATCGAATATTCTAACAACTTTCACTGTCTCATATAAAACTATTTTTTCCATTTAACTATTTTTAAAATTTTTTAATCCATTTTTCTAAAAATCATATATAAAACTATTTAAATTATTTTTTTTAAATATATTATTAATAGATATTACTTAATCAAGTAATTTTAAATTTTAAAATTAATTTAAGGAACAATAAAAAAATAAAAAAATATTATGGGGAATGATTGTGCCACCACAATTTTTATATACAATTTATGAAAAGCGTCTCTTGAAGGAATTAGATCCGGATAGGATGCCAAAGCATGTAGCTATTATCATGGACGGTAATAGAAGGTACTCAAAGATTCAAGGAAACATGGAGGTCATCAAAGGCCATGAAGTAGGTGTAGATACTCTGGAAAAGGTTCTTGATTGGAGTATTGACTTGGGAATTGAGATAGTAACCGCTTATGCTTTTTCTACTGAAAATTTCAATAGGCCAAAGGATGAAGTTGAAGGTTTGATGAATCTTTTTGTTAAGAACTTTAAAAGAATTGTAGGTCATGAAAAGATTCACAAGAATAAAGTCCGTGTAAAAGTTGTTGGAAGAACTGAACTTTTGCCGGATAGTGTTAGAGAAGCGATATTAGAAGCGGAAGAAGCTACAAAAGATTATAATGAACGTTTATTTAACTTAGCTATTGGTTATGACGGAAGATTGGAAATCGTAGATGCTATCAAGAAGATTTATAAGCAAGTCGAAGATGGCGAGATATCTGTAGATGACATTGATGAGGAACTGGTAAGCAAGAACCTTTACACTGCAGGACTTGAAGATCCAAGCCTTATTATAAGGACAAGCGGTGAAGAAAGATTAAGCGGTTTCCTCTTATGGCAGTCTTCATATTCAGAGCTTTATTTCTGTGACAGCTTATGGCCAGAACTAAGAAAAGTAGACTATTTGAGAGCTATTAGAGATTATCAGGCAAGAGACAGACGTTTCGGAGTCTAGAATTTAATATTTAAAAAAATCTCTTTCTCTTTTTTCTTTTTAAATTTAATATTTCTCATTTTTTTAATTTTCATTTCAATTTTAATTTCATGTGATTATTATGATAGACACACATTGCCATATAGACTTTGATGAATTTGATGATGATAGAGAGGATGTGATGGCTAGAGCTAAGGATAAGCTTTCAGCTGTAATCAATTCAGGATATGGTTTGGAAAGCAATGCTAAGGCCTTAAGACTTTCAAAGGAGTATGAAGGCTTTGTTTACCCTACATTTGGCTTTCATCCCGTAAGTTCACAGAACTCTCCTCAAGAGGAAATCGATGGAGCCCATAGGCAAATGATTGAGCATCTTGATGAGATATTGGCTATCGGTGAAGTGGGAATGGACTTTTTCTACTGCACAGACAAGACATTGAGAGCAAGGCAACAGGAAATCTTCACAGGATTCATTGAACTTGCAAATGAGTATGAAAAGCCATTGCTCATTCATGGCAGGGATTGTGAAAAGAAAATATTCAATCTATTGAAATCCTATGACAATATTCCCAAAGTAATCTTTCACTGTTATGGGGGGAGTCTGAAGACTGCAAGAAAAATATTGGATATGGATGACTACTATTTGAGCTGTTCAACCATGGTCTGTTATAGCGGGAGACATCAGGATCTGTTCAAGGAAATTCCTATAGAAAGAATCCTGACTGAAACCGACAGTCCATATTTGGCAATGACAAAGGATGAGAGAAATGAACCTGCAAATGTTGCACTTGCAGTTGAGAAATTAGCCGAATTGCATGAAATGAGTGTGGGTGATGTAGACCAACAGACTGAAAAGAATGCAAGATATGTATTCGACTTATAATCTTAAATGAACGATTAATTAAATTGATAGTTAAAAAATTTACTTTATTCTTATTATTCTATTATTAAACCTAAAGGCATGATATGATGAAACATTATGTTTATGAATTTTAGGGTGAGAAAATGAAACCTTATGTTATCTTAAATGCAGCCATGACATTGGATGGAAAAATTGCAACAAAAACCGGAAGTTCTGAAATTTCAGGCAAAGAGGATCTTGAACGTGTTCATGAAATCAGAAAGGAAGTTGATGGAATCATGGTTGGAATCGGAACCGTTCTTGCAGATGACCCTAGGCTTACCGTCCATAAGATCAATGCAAAAAAAGAGGACAATCCAATCCGAGTTGTTGTTGACAATAAGGCAAGGACTCCACTAGATTATAGAATATTGAATGATGATGCCGAAACAATAATTGCAGTTTCCAATATCTGTGATGAAAGTAATCCTAACTGTGATGCCGATGCAGTCAATCGAGCTAAGGAGATTTCAAAAAAGGCCGATGTGTTCTATTCATCAAGGGAATCTGTAGACTTGAGTGAGTTTATGGAATACTTATACTCTAGAGGAATTGAAACCCTGATGCTCGAAGGCGGATCCACACTTAACTTTTCAATGATTAGGGAAAACCTGATTGATGAGGTAAAGATTTGCATAGCTCCAATGATTGTTGGAGGAAAGGATTCCAAAACATTCTTCGATGGAGAGGGATTCGATTATATGAAAGAGGCCGTTCCATTGAAATTGGAAAAGTATTATCCTTTAGGAAAGGACTTTGTTATGGAATATAAGGTCTTAAAATAAGTTTTTTTTTTTTTTTTAATTGTTTTAAAAATAATTAATAAAAATAGTAAATTAATAAAATAAAATTAATAAAAATAATTTCATAAAATAAATAAAATTAATAAATAAAATAATGTAAAAGCAAACAAGTCATTTATTCTTTGTTTGCTCCTACTTGTTTTTGAAATTTTGGTTTTCAAATTGAGGTTTAACTTTTTGTTTCTTGATATTTCCACCTCTAATTTTTTATTTTTCGATTTGACGATTTGTTTTTCTTTTTTTTGATTTGATTTGAAATATAGATTGAAGCAATGTTTTGTCGAATGATTTTAGTTTAATTCTCTGCTAAAACACATTTTTTTTTACAAAATTTGCTTAATTCATGTTTTTTTCTTTTGATTAATAGAAAATTAATCATTTAGTTCAACAGCTTAATTAATTGCAATAGGCAATTAATACGTTTTAGTTAATATGTCTCTTATAAGGCGAATTAGTACATTTTAACTCTTTTGGAGATATTCAGGTTCATTCATTCTTCGGATTTTGATAGTATTCATTTTAATCCAGTTTCGATTTTCGACGCTGGAGTTGTCCTAAATATCTATATTAATATTTGTTCTTATAGTATATAACTGTTTTGATATGTACAAACATTTTGTATATATACAAATATTTAGGCATACCTAAACTTTTATATATGATGAAAACAAACTATAATTAAAGATATTTAGGCACACCTAAAAATTTAGATTATCTCAACCAAAGATAACTCCACATTATCTAAAAAAGAATACTGTCATTAATCGCTCAAATCAAAATCTTTCTTAGGTTTTTCTAATATCTTTAATTCTCGGAGGTGAAATATTGGGAAGATCCAAAAGTGGAATTTGCGGTAAGAAACAAATCAAACCTACTAAACGAGAAAGAAAAAGAGATCCGAAAGTCGTATCTTTCCGAAGATAATTTTTGGAAGCTTTTTAAAACTATAAACTTTATTGCCCTCTAAATTATAAACCAGACACAAATCAACAAAACGTTACGAATTAACTCAATTTATCTTCAAAATTCAAATCAAATCATAACACACACAAATCATTAAACACATGAAATACATTCAATGAATTCACCAAAATCGTAATTTCAAATCTATAGGGGTTAAGAAAGTTTTTCACTTTTCTAATTCACAATTGGAAAAGTATAATCAGGCAAACAAAAAGGATTTAATCTTTTTTGTTTCTGGTTAATTATCTGCTTTTTTTAAATATTTTTTATTTTACTTATTTTAATTACCATAATTTTAAAACTTTATAAATTAAAACTTTATAAATAACATTTTATAGATACATATATAATTAAGTTTATTTTTGAATTATATGATATTCAAAAAGAATTATCTAAAGGTGAAAATATGTCAGATATGGCTGAGGCAAGAAGGAAAATGCATGAAAGGGATGAAAGGGTAAAAAAGGAAAACAAGTCTGAAGTTAAGAGAATTAGAAACTTTTTCTTTGGATGCTGCAACAATAAGGAAAGCAAAAAAGTGAAGGAACATAAATGATTTAAAAATATATAAAAAAAGTAAAAGAAGACTAATAATTTATAATTTTATCAAAAAAGTAAAATAAACAAGAACTATTTTTTTTAAAAAGAGAGAATTTATGGAATAATTAAAGGTTTATTCCATTTCTTTTCAATATTTTTCTAGGATTGTCAACGGTAGCCTTCATCACTTCCTCTTTTGTCATTCCTGCTCCCAATCCTATTTCAATTGCTCTTTCAAAGCTAATTATATTATCTGGAGAATGGGTGTCTGTATCAATGACAAGGTCATTTCCCACTTCTCTTGCAATGTTTGCCACATGTCCGTTTCCTAAGCAGTGGCCGTTTCTTGCACTGATTTCCAAAGCGACATCATTCTTTTTGGCTATTTCCGCTTCCTCTTTGGTGATGAGTCCAGGATGGCCTAGGATATCAATTTCCTTACAGCTTACTGCTGCGAAATTAGTTCCTTCGACAACAGGCTCATTCAATGTCTCACCATGAACTACAACAATCTTTGCACCAAGTTCTCTAGCCCTGTCTGCAAGGTCTGGAATGGATTCAACCGGTGCATGGGTGATTTCAGCACCTAAAACAACAGTGATGTCCCAGTTGCTGTTAATGTCTTCAATCGCTTCGCTTATGTCTGGAATGGTATTGATGTTTGAGTAATCAACATGATCTGTAATGGCTATTGCCTCATGTCCTAAAACAAGTGCTCTTCTTGCAAGTTCAGATGGCAAAAGCTCTCCATCACTGAATAGGCTGTGCATATGTAAATCAATTCTTTTGTGAGTCAATGATATCTCTCCCTTGAGTAAAATGATTTAAATTTTTATTTTCATTGTTGAATATTTTATAAATTATAAACTTTTATAAATGTTGAAAATATAATTTATATTAATCAAATCGTAATAATCTATTGATATTTATAATTTTCATTCTTATAATTAATAAACTTATTTTATTAATTAATCATCAAATCAGAAAGTGTTAAAATGATTTCAGTATTTGTTCCATCTCACATCACAGGATTTTTCAGCATTCTTGACAATGAGGATCCATTGTTGAAAGGCTCATTGGGGGCTGGAGTGCTCTTGGATAAGGGTGTCATAACTGTAATTGGCAAAAGTGATGATGGAGACTTTTCCATTTTGATTAACGGCAGGAAGGATGAGTATAATGAAGTTATCCTTCTAAAGACAATTGAATTGATGGATAAGGAACTTAATAATGAAGAGGCCAAGTTCAAACTGGAGAATATTCTTATTGAACAGACAATTCAGGTTCCAATAGGATGCGGATTCGGAACATCTGCTGCATCTGCCATTGGCACTGCAATTTGCATTAATGAGCACTTTGATTTGGGCCTCTCTATTGAGGAATGCGGAAAGTATGCCCATCTGGCTGAAGTTGAGCTTGGAACAGGCCTTGGAGATGTTATTGCAGAATTGTCTAAAGGCATTGTACTTAGAACCAAGCCAGGAGCTCCTGGATTCGGTGAAGCAAAATCAATTGTTCCACATGAAAAGACAGGATTTGGAGTTTTCGAATCATTGAAATCAGATTTCTATGTAATCACCAAATCATTAGGTGAGATATCAACCGCTTCCATCATCCAAGATCCGAAGCATAAGAAAATCATTACACAAGTCGGTTTGGAAATAGGTGAGGAATTCAATAGGAAGGAGGATGGAATTGTAATCGGCTCCAAGTTCAAGAACAGGTTCAATGTGGCTGTTGACAGTGAATTCAATGAAGAGGAAACAATTAAAAAGTTTATGAATTCTTCTTTGAAATTTGCCAAAAAGACTCACCTGATCAATGATGACCTATTGAAGATTATTCATAAATTGCATGGAAGAGTGCTTGGATCTTCAATGGCAATGTTGGGAAATACCGTATTTGCAATAGCTAATGAAGAGCAGAAATTGAAACTGGAAGCGGAATACTATAATGAGTTTGACTTTTATAAGATGGATATTGAAGGAATTCGCATTAATAAAGATAAGTAAAGGGGATAATATGATAAAACTCAGCTATGACATGAAGGTTTACAGACAGCATTTGAGGGAAGTCTTGGAAAAGACAGACAATGTTGTTGAATTAGGTTCCCATGTAGGTAAATCAAGTGAAATAATATTATATAAATTAAGCACCGGACGCTTAATAAGTATAGATAATAGTCCTGAAGCCATTGAACCTATGGAAAAGCTTTCAAGATATAATGATAATTTTAAATTTATCAGTGCTGATGTCCGTCTTCATGAGACTTTAGAGAAAGTTGCCAAAATGATTGATAGATGTGATGTCTTATCAATTGATTTGGGTGGAGGATATCATCCGGACACTGTCTTCAAGGTCTTTTATATTTGGTCATCCACATTGAAGCCACGGGATGTTCTGATTAGAAATCAGGGATTGATAGATTTTGTAAATAGTGTGGATTATGATGAGGAGTTTGAATCAAGTGAAGGATGGCTTGAATCCTGTGGTGACCAGGGAATTCCTCCTCAAATCAAGGAATTCAGTCTTTGGAGCGATAAAATAGAATAAATACTTAATCTTTTATAGTTTAAAAAAAATACTTATTATTAACAAATTCTTAAATAGATTAAGTAATTGAAGTAAGTTTAGAAATTTAAATTATAGAGGGATTTTATTGAAATTTAAAAATATGATGATGGTTGGCATTCTTATGCTAGCTATTTTAACATTAGGTTCTGTTAGTGCAGTTTCTGATGATAATATCAATTCAAATCTAATAACAGACAATGGAGATTTGGGAGATAGCATCAGCCTTCCCAATGATGAACTGATTAATCCTTCTCAAGAGGATATGATTGGTTCTTGCCCTGAAGAAATTGATTTGGATTCTGCAAAAAGTGATGATAAGGAAAATCTCGCAGATTCTTCTAAGATTGAAGAAGGAGAAGAAAGTTCTATTGAAATATCTATCCATGATAAAATAATTAATGGGGCAAATTATTATGATGATTGGTCAGCAGAGCCTTCTCAAGATTATATTTCAATACATTTAACACAAAAGTTAAATGGTATAGTAACTGTTTATAAAGATGGGGAAGTAAATCAAACTATTGATTTGTCTAAAGAGGAATATGAAGAGGAATTTTTTAAGCAAATTCCAGTATATGGAAATTCAATCTATAATATCACCGTCATATATGAAGATGATGATAACAATATAGAAAAGTCTAAATTGGTTAATGTATCCTATATATTTGAATTATTAAATGATAAAACTAATTTTGGCTCTGATGAATTGGCGCTTTGCATTCCACAGGATCTGGATACTGAAAAACTCAGCGTTAAGATTGATGGTAAATCATATAATGAAATATTCAATAGGACTGAAATCATTTCAACTGAAGATGATACTAGGAATATCTTTTATGTGAAAATTAGCCCTAATCTAATTGTTGGCAATCATACCTGTCAACTGATCTATTCAGGTGATGAAAAGTATCCTGCCCGTAGTGTGGAATATGTCCTTCTAATTATGGCTGATTTTAATCCTGTTCATGATGGCTTTAATGATGGTGTTACTTTAAAATTGCCTGCAAATGCAAAGGGAAATCTAAAATTATATGCTTATGATTTTAAGGATGAAACTAAATTGGTGAGCACATACACTCAAAAATTAGTCAATGGGGAAGCTACAGTTTCCTTTGAAAAATTGGGTTTAGGTTGGTTTTCTAAAGTTATAGCCAAATACACAGGAACTGATTATTTGGTTAATGATTATGTCTATGGAACTGCTTATGTTTGTCCAAAATTCTCCATTCCTAAAACCATGTATCAAGGAGATAGCAAATATGTTTCCCTAAACTTGCCAGGCAAAAACGGTACATTAAAGATTAAGGTATGGGATGCCATTGGGGAATCCACTGCCAAAGTTTATTCTGCAAAATTAGTGAATGGCACAGCAAAGATTTCATTATCAAGCTTAAAAGCGGGTAAATATAGTATTGATTTGATCTTCATTGAAACTTTAAGTGATGGTAAAAAGGTGGAATATGATTCCTCCAAGAATTTAAATGTGTTCAAACAGGTCAAGTTCATTACATCCAATTCCACTATCTATTATGGGGATGGGAAGTATAAGGTCAAATTGACCAATTCTAGCGGAAAGGCATTGGCAGGAAAATACGTCAGCTTTAAGATCAACGGAAAGTATATCACTAAAGTCAAAACCAATAAGACTGGATGGGCTGTGTTCAAGATACCAACTAAATATCTTCCTAAAAAGTATAAGTTTACAGTTTCCGCATTGGGTAAAACCTATAACAGAAATGTTACCGTTAAGCAGGTTTTAACTATTAAGTCTGTAAAGGTAAGGAAATATGCCAGCAAACTGGCTTTAACTGCAACTTTGAAAAAGGGCAAAAGTCCTATCAAAAGCAAATATTTGACCTTTAAATTCAATGGAAAAACCTTTAAGGCCAAAACCAATAAGAAGGGAATTGCTAAGGTTACCGTTAAAAAATCAATCCTCAGAAAGCTTAAGATAGGTAAAAAAGTCAAATATCAAGTGACCTACATTAAAGATGCAGTTAAAAAATCCTCAAAGGTTAGAAGATAAAATTGCTCAATTTATCTTCTTTTTTTATTTTTTATTTTTAGTATTCTTTTTTATTACTTTTCTCTATTGTACTATATTTTTTGTTTTTTCTATTTTTCTAATGATATATTTATTTTTCATTATTTTTTTACAAAATATAAATACATTTATAAAATATAAATGATAAATAAAATATTAATATCATATTTATTAGAATCATGATTATAATTATTTTATTTAGGAAGGAATAAATTATGAATAGACGAAAAAAACTTATTATAGCAATTCTTTCTGTCATTCTTATTTGGTTACTATTTGTTATAGGTAGCTTTTTCATAGGCGGTCCTGACTTGGCTGCTGAAAACAAGACTGTCTTGGTTCTTGCAGCCGACAAATACGAACAGCCAAATGGTGGATGCGATATGGCATTCATTGTCCGTTTGGAAGATGGGCACTTAAAGAGCTATGAACCATTTTATCCTGGTGGAATGGTGCACCCTACACAACCGGCTCCTGGAAATCTGAGGGGCAATATGCGTTTCCACGATTGTCTTTGGAATGGTGTTGAAGAGGGTATGCAATATGCAAAAGAAATTGTAGAATACCGTAATGGAACACATATTGATGCTGTTGTTGTCATCTATGATGAAGGATTGGATAATATCATAGATTCAGTAAGGCCTCTTGAAGTCGATGGTGAAGTGACTACCCTTAGTGCAACTGACATTATCCGTGAAAACGATAATTATAATGGATATAAAGGCAGAAGCGGAGTAACTGGAACCATGGACAGAGGAGATTCTGTTATGGTATTGGTTAAAGCACTTTCCAATGCGGCAAAAGATCCAAACAAAAAGGAGACCATGGTAAAGGCAGCGATGAATGAGTATAACAAAGGTAACATTGTTATGACTCCAAAAGGTTCATTCGCACGTTTGCTCGCAACAAAAGGATTTGAAAGCATTGTATAAATCAATTGATTTATACAATATATTTTTTTAAATTTTTTTAATTTTTAACAATTGTTATAAACTATTTTTGCATTGATTTTTTGATTATTTTTCATAATTAAAAAAAGGGATTTCAAAATTAAAAAATAGATTCTTTTCATTATCTTTTTAATTAAATAAGAGATTTTTAAATTAAAAAATAGATTTTAAAAAATAAAGAAGAATCTTTTTAACTTTAAATGATTATTTTAAACTGTTTGCAGCTTCCTGACCTGCCAAATATCCTGTGGCAAAAGCTATTTGCAAGTTATAACCGCCAGTCGGTCCAGCCACTTCAAGAACTTCTCCTGCAAAGTACAATCCTTCTACAAATCTTGATTGGAGGGTTTTGGAATCTATCTCTTTTGATTTGACTCCTCCAATGGTAACCTTTGCAAGGTCTATTTCCAAAAATTCAATTACAATCGGATGCCTTTTAAGGTCTTCAGCTATTTTATTCTTCTCCTTTTTAGTGATGTTAGCCATTGTCTTATTAGGGCTTATGTCCAATTTCATAAGGAAATAGTCAATGAAGTTAGATGGAAGGAACTTCTTCATATAGTTCTTTATCTTTAATGTTCCACTCTCTGGAGTATCTTTTGTGATTTGGGCCTTGATGTCCTCTTCAGTCAAGTCAGGAGTGAAATCAATAGAAATCCTATCTGAAAACAGTTCAAGGTTTTCCATTTCCTCGTCATCGATTAGATTCAAATCATCATCCACTATTGAAAATTTGGATTTTTCAATCAATAGATTGCTCAAGTCAATTACTGCAGGTCCGGTCAGGCCAAAGTGACTGATCAATAGGTCTCCCCTAACACTTGTCTTTTTCTTTTTGTCCTTAAATGAAATCTCCACATCATTTAGAGTAAGTCCGCTTAGGCTTCTAAGCAAAAAGTCATCAACATTGAATGAGACAAGCCCCGGCTTGATATCAGTAATGTTATGATTCATTTTGGAAGCTATTTTATATCCATCCCCAGTGGAACCTGTAGATGGGTATGTAATGCCTCCTGTAGATACTACAATCTTTGATGCATTTAATGATATCTTATCGTTTTCTATTAAGAATACTGGTTCCATCCTTTCATTTAATTCATGCTCCATATCGTTGGCATCAATTGGACATGAAAGGTATGTATCCACTTCCAATTCTTCAAGATATTCTTCCAAAACATCTAGAACATCATGGGCATCTTCACTGTCTGGGAAGATTCTCTTCTTGTCTTCAATGTGGAATTCAAGGTCTTTCTCTTCAAAGATTGCAAGCAGTTTTTCCTGAGGCAATGTGTATAGGGCATGCTTAAGGAAATTCTTGTTCTTCTTGTAATAGTTCAATTGATCATGGATTGGAGTGCTGTTTGCAATATTGCAGCGGCCTCCACCGGTCATGAGAAGCTTCTTTCCCAAGCCATCATTCTTTTCTATGATGCATACGGTTTTTGGACCTAATTCCTGTGCTGCCTTTATTGCAGCCATCATCCCTGCCGGCCCTCCTCCTATGATTGCTACTTTGTATTCATGCATGTTATTACCTTGAATTAATTTGAGTTTTATAAAAAAGTGAAAAGTTATTAAATTTTTTATTTTGGATTTTAAAAAAAGAGAAAATAAATAAAGAAAATAAATAAGGATTAATCTTTATTCATCTTAATTAATAGTTCTTTGATCAACTTATGGAGTTAATCTGTGTCTGTCTCTTGGGAAGAGAACGGTTTCCCTAATGTTTTCAACACCGGTCAATACCATAGCCAATCTGTCTGCACCTACACCCCAACCTGCGTGAGGAGCCATACCGTATTCGAATGCCTTCAAGTAGCTTCCGAATCCGTCAGGATTCAAGTCCCTTTCAACCATTTGTTTCACTAAAAGGTCATATTGGTGAACCCTAGTGGAACCGGATGAGATTTCAAGGTTCTTGTACATCAAGTCGAAAGCATGGCTGATTTCTGGAGTGTCTTCGTAAGGCATTGCATAGAATGGCTTGATGGCTGATGGCCAATCGGTAAGGAAGTAGAAACCTTCTTGAGTGTCACCTAAAGCCTTTTCAGCTTCTCTGGATAAGTCTTCTCCCCATTCCATATCGATTCCTCTTGAATTGACTATGTCTACAGCATCATCGTATTTCACTTCTGGGAATGGACCTTCTGGAATTGCGCTTAAGTCATGTTCCAATATTTCAAGCTCTTTTGCACAGTTTTCCTTAGTGGATTTGAGCACTGCGGTAATCATGCCGTCCAATACCTTCATAACATCCACATCATCTGCAAAGGAGATTTCACAGTCTATGGAAACAGCTTCGTTCAAGTGTCTTAAGGTATCGTGCTCTTCTGCCCTGAAGATCTGTCCGATTTCAAATACCTTATCGAATCCGGCACCCATCATCATTTGCTTGTATAATTGCGGGGACTGTCCGAGGAAAGCTTCCTTTTCAAAGTAAGTGATTGGGAAAAGCTCGGTTCCTCCTTCAGTAGCGGAAGCTACAAGCTTAGGAGTGTTGATTTCAATCATGCCTTGCTCGTAGAAGTATTCGCGAACGGTTTTGAACATGTTAGCCTTTATCTTGAAGATTGAACTGACATTCGCTTTTCTTAAGTCCAGGAATCTTGAGTTCAGTCTGGTATCGATTTCAGCCTTTACCTTTTCAGTAGGATCCATTGGCAATGGCTGTTTGGCTGGGTTTAGGATGATTACTTCAGCCGGAATGATTTCAACGCCGTTTGGTGCCTTTCCTGCATCCTGCACGGTACCTTTGATTGCAACTACAGATTCTTTTCTGAGTGCTCTTAAATCATCTAAGATGCTTGCATCCACCTTTTTACTTGGTGCAGTAACTTGAACCAATCCATCCCTGTCTCTTATGATTACAAAGATGATTCCGCCTAAATCTCTAATTTCATGTACCCAACCCATAATGATGACTTCTTCCCCACTGATATCAGGGTTTACGTCTTTTGAATAATGAGTTCTTCTTAAGTCTCCTAATAAATAATCCACGTTATCGCCTCGATTATATTAAAGTTTTATTTTTTGATATATTATAAATATAATAATTATAAATTATTCTTTTGATTTCAATTTATTTAAATTTAGTTCTTAAAAGTATAATATTTTAATTTAATTTATTGAAATTAGTTCTTAAAAGTAAAATATTTTAATTTCAATTTTATTTAAATTTATAAAATATTATTTTTTATCCAATCTTACCTTCACTGAATTTGCATGTGCATAAAAACCTTCATATTCAGCTATTGGAATGACTGTCTTGGCCAATTTCTCGATTCCTTCCTTGGTAATTGTCTGAACTGTAGGCTTTTTAAGGAAGGCTTCAGTTGAAAGGCCTGAATACATTTTAGCTCCCCCTCCTGTCGGCAATACATGATTGGTTCCTGAACCGTAATCACCAGCTGCCACTGGTGAGTACTTGCCTAGGAAGATTGAACCTGCATTCTTGATTCTGTCAAGGACTGCCCTGTCATCTTCAGTGCTTATGATTAAGTGTTCGGGAGCATAGGTATTTGTAAAGTCAATGGCCTCTTCCATATTTTCACAAAGAATGATATGTCCGTGCTTTTCCAATGACTCTTCAATGATCTCACGCCTGTCTGCCTCTTTTGCAAACTCTTCAATCAAGTCCTTTGAAGCATTGGCAATTCCCTCATCATCGGTGACCAGGAAGCATGATGCCTCAGGGTCATGTTCCGCTTGAGAGAGGAAATCATGAGCAAGATATTCCGGAACAGCTGTATTGTCTGCAAGAATCAGCACTTCAGAAGGTCCTGCAGGGAATTCTATATCCACGTCACCATAAACCAGCTTTTTAGCACCGGTAACGAACACGTTTCCAGGACCTACAATCTTTTCGACCTTTTTGATTGATTCGGTTCCATAAGCCATTGCGGCAATTGCTTGGGCTCCTCCACATTTGTAGATCTCATCCGCTCCAGCAAGGTCTGCAGCCACTAAAATCGCATCCATTATTTTTCCATCAGCTCCTGGTGGAGTGCAGCAGATAATCCTTTCCACTCCAGCTATCTTTGCAGGAATCACTTCCATTAAAATGGATGATGGATAGGCAGCCCTTCCTCCTGGAATGTAGCAGCCGACACTGTTTATCGGTCTTATGATCTGTCCGGCGGTTATTCCAGTGTCCACTTCCATGGACCATTCTTCTGGAATTTGAGCCTTATGGAATTTTTCAATGTTTGCAGATGCCCTTTCAAGGGCTTCAATGAGATTCTTATCCAAATTGTCGTAAGCTTCTTTGATTTCATCTTCAGAAACCTGCAAATCCTCCAATTCGGCCTTGTCAAACTTGGCAGTATACCTTTTTACAGCTTCATCCCTGTTTTCCTTGACATCCTTCAGGATGTCTGAAACTATATTCAGGACTTCGCTGATGTCTGCCTGTGACCTTTTGATCAAGTCATCTGCAGTTTCCTTTTCATACTTTAGAATTTCCATTCTACCACTCTTACTAAATAAAAATAAATTAAAATAATAAAATTATAATTTTTTAGTTGTTGTATTATGCATTGCAATCATAATTATTGATTTAATACATAATTTATAACATAATTAAATATATTTTTTATATTTTATATACATTAGTAGTAAAACATATAAAATATCAATGTTTTTTGGCAATTTTCATTTAATTCATTGTTTAAATTTAAATGCATTTTGATTCCTTAAAGTGGCATTTTGTCCATTTTTTAAATTTTTTCATTGGGAAACTTCTATTTTTGAAAAGGGAGTGTTTAAATAAATAACTTACTTAACAAAAAGATTTATATATTTTTGATACAAAGAATTAAATATAAAAATTTATATAGTTAAACATAAATTTTAAATACAATTGTGTTTAAAATACTATTAACAAAAATAAATTTGAGTATGTAGTTAGGGTAATTCATTTTGAGATTCATATGGGAGATTTTGGTGTCAGTTGTTTAAGTCTCTAATGGGATGTGGATTTCTTGGTATTCTAATGGATTGATCCTCATGGCTTTCATTTAGGTTTGTTATGTATATGCTTTTAAATTAAATTAAATTTAATTTAAATCCATTAGTTTGATTTTTATAATTTTAAAATATAGGAAAGGTATTATATGTATAAGGATGAAATGATTCAATTACATCAATTTTTAGTATATGTTTTAAAATATTTAGACACTGATAACTCTGCTCACGAGTTCTTTGACGATTACCTTGCTTTGAATATAAGTCCTCATCACATTCACAGAACAAAAGCAGAGCACAAACATGCAATATTCGTTCTTTCTAACATCATTTCTGAAGTTATTTTGAACAAGGAAGAGGGATCCGTACCTCCAAATGTATCAAATGCTTTAAGAGATCTTGTAAGAAGATCCAAAAAGGAATTGAAGGCGGCTGAAGCTGCTCAATCAAAATAGTCCTGTTTATTTTATTTTTTTATTTTATTTCCTATTTTTCTATTTTTTGATTTTTCAAGTCTATTTTTCTATTTTTTCTAGATTCTATTTTTTTCCAATCTAAAAAGATTTAAATATATTATTACTAATATATATTTATAGTATAAAAATTTAATACATAAATATTAAAATTTAGAATCATTTTTGTTTTTAGCTTTAGGCCTAAGATGGGAATGGTTCTATTGAAAAAAATTCATTATATTAAGAAAATTCATTAAAAATTATATAGACTTTTAAAGGGTGATATCTTGAAAGTTATTATTGATGCAGCGAATGTTGCGCATTTTCATAAAGAGGAAGGCTCAAAGGCTAAATTAAAAAACATCACTTTGGCTGTAAAGGCTTTGGAAGAAGGAGGCCATGACTTTTTAATCATAGCGGATGCTTCCTTGCGTCACAATATTGATGATAAGGAGACTTTTGTCAGACTGGTTGATGATGGAATCATAGATGAGGTTCCTGTAGGGACCATTGCAGACCATTATATCCTTGACTTGGCTTATGAAGAGGATGCAAAGGTATTGTCCAACGACAAGTTCAGGGATTTCATGTCTGAATTCCCAGACATCAACAGCATAAGGATTCCATTCTCAATACAGGACGGCGAACTGGTCATGGGTAAGGCCAAAAAGCCTAAGAAGGTCAAGAACCTCCTGCAGAATATCTGTGATGAGATTCTAAATGAACTTGAGCGCAAGCGTTGGGTGGTTTATACTGGAAAGGAAACAACCAAATTCACTCCATTGAATGTGGCAAAGCAAGCCATCCTCTTGCTTGATGAATCTGAACAGGATAACGTTTCCTCAAAGATAGAGGGAATATTCTCCAAATTGCCAATGTTTGACAAGGTTATGGAAATGGTGGATGATGTGGAGACATCTGTTCCATATGTGATATTCGTTCTTGTTCATCCTAAGGACTATAAGGCTGCCGTCAAGGATGCAGGTAACATTTCAGTTACTGTGGCAGACAGATTGAGATTGGTTCACAAGCCACTCATAGCAGTCCGTAATGACCTGTTCATCAAGCCTGGCTACTTTGGATTGAACATTGTCCTGACTGATGAGGTTGAAGACAATTCTCCATACAATATTGAAATCCAGACAAATACCTACGATGAGGCATTCATCAAAAAGAATTCAAGAAACATTGCAAGTACAATTGCAGGAAGATTAGGCACATGGAAGTTCCCATTCGTTTCAGTCAAGCCTAATATGATTCTTGAAAAGCCAGGTGAGTTCGAGATCTACTTGGAAAAGAATTCCAAGAAAAAGAAAGAGAAATAGCTAATTGATTATCTGTATTAGCTTGAAAATTCACTTTTTACGTATAATTATTAAATTCAATTATTCTGATTAGTTGAAATTCATTTTTAACGTTCTAATAACAAATTCAATTGTTTGATTAAAGAAAAATAGGAGGTAAAATATGGCTGAACATAGTATTATGAGAAAGCTCATTTCCCTGGTTACCAAGCATAATATAATAAGCATAGGTACAAAATACTTTCCAACAACTCCGCTTGAAACCGAATATGTGGACATGTTCAATTACACTCAGACCATGTTGATGGAGATCGACAAGGCACATATCACTACAGAAAGTATTTTCACAAACTTGGTTAGGGATGTTGGCCGTGAAAACATTCCAGAGAATCATAGCTTCTATGAATTACTTCCTGCTCAAGACAAGGTTGAGGAATATGCTCTTGTAAGCAATATCATAATGGGTAGTGACCGTTATATGTATGTGGAGCTTTCAGAACCTTCTTACATTATTAATCTTTTCACTGATATCATTTTAAGGGAAAATGGAGAAATTATCGAAAGAAGCGAAACGGAAATCGTTTCAAGACTTATGTCAAAGAATGATGCAATCAGAGTGGCTATTCGATTGGTTGGCATTGGATTGGATAATGGAATCCGCGTAAGGGCTGCTGCCGGAATGACCGGTGCTGCGGCCATTGAAAGATCAATCAAGTTCAACAAGGAGGTTGGAGACTCTCCCGGTGTTGCATTCACCAAATTAGGCGGTGAATATGCACTTGTATTGGACACTCCATTCAAGTTGGCTGAATCCGAACCGCCGGAATTCCAGCAATACCTGTTCATCGACATTGTGGACTCAACCAATTTCATTTCCAAATACGGCAGAAACAAGCTTGTGGAACTGATGACAAGCGTCAAGGAGTTCATGGAGGATTGCGAAGGTCAAATCGAAGGCTACCGTGAAGGCGGAGATGACCTGATTGCAAAATTCCCAAGCAAGGACGTAGCTATTCGTGCAGGTCTTGACTGCGCATGGTTCATCTTAAACAACGGTGCCAAAGTCAAGATTGGTATTGGCAGAAGCAGAAGAGAGGCAGGTGAACGTGCAAACATTGCAGAGAGCATACATGGATTCGGTGCATTGTCACTGGTCATATTCGATCTGGCCAACGGTTTGTATGGGTATTACATTCCTTCAGACTTTACAAGGACATTATGTGAATATCTCACCAATAAGAAAGGAAAGGTGATCACTGCATTCATTGTAATGTTCGTTGTAGCCTATTTGCTTGCTATAATGGGCATGGGCATTTACGGGTTCATAATAGTCCTGTTGCTTGTGGCTTATTATACATTCAGATGAGATTTAATTTTAAAGAGTATTCATTAAATTAATAAAATAATTGAAAAATATAATTTATTAGTCTTAAAGACTTAAAACATGTAATTTGTGGTGAAATTAATGGCAATCGGAAGAAGATCTGGGAAGTCTAGAAAGCAGCAAAACAAGAATGTTTTGAAAACCAGAGCCCCTAATAATTCCAGAGGCTCCAGAGGCTCCAGATACTCAAACAATTCTAGAAAATCCAATTCCTTAAGCTCAATTTGGTCCAGGAATAATGGGCCTAAGAAGCCTAGAAGCCCAAGACAGATCCTTTTAATGGCATTGGTCTTGATTGCTTTCATTTGTGGATTGACTTTGGGAATTTCCATGATCATGGGCATTGGTGACGATTCACCAAACCCTGGAGAAGTGCAATATATGAATGTGACTGACAACATAACTGTCTATGAAAACAGCAGCTATGACTTGCATGATGAAAACGGCACTAAGATCTCATATTATGATTTTCATGAGAATGTTACACAAGGCCAGAATGTCACTGCATTCAATGCTTCAAATACGGCCGATATTTATTGATTAGGGAATCATTTCCCTATTTTAATTCTATTTTTTATTTTTTAATTTTAATTCAATATTATAATGTTTATAATGTAGAATCTTATTCATATCCATTCATTATTTTTATTTATAGTTTCAAAGGAGATATCATGTCTAATATTAATGTTATTGAAGGAGGAATCTGTGCTGTAGAAGGTGTAAGGGCAGCAGGAAGCCGTGAAGGAAAGTATGGCCTTACTGTTATTGAATCTTTAGACAGTGCCGCTTCAGCTGTTTTCACATCAAATAAGGTGGTTGCTGCACCTATCATTCATACCAAGGAAATGATCAAGGGCGGAAAGATATCATTGGTTGTTGCAAACAGTGGAAACGCCAACTGCTTTACCGGTGAAGAGGGAATAGCCGACTGTGACAGGACCATTGAATTTGCATCCGGAATTACAAACATTCCAGCTGATGAGATAGCCACAGCATCAACTGGGGTGATTGGAAGAAAGATGCCTATGGACATTATATTGCCTTTGGTTGAGGAATCCATTTCCAAATTGGACCACAGTGCTGAAAGTTCCACAGATGCAGCCAAATCATTGATGACAACTGACACTTATCATAAGGAATTCGCTGTAGAGACAGCTATTGATGGAAAAAAAGTGACAATCGGTGGAATTACCAAAGGGGTAGGAATGATTGCACCGAATATGGGGACCATGCTATGCTTCCTGGCAACTGATGCAGTGATCTCTTCTGAAATGATTAATAATGCTTTGAAATCTGCTGTGAACAAGAGCTTCAACATGATTGTCGTTGATGGAGACCAAAGCACAAATGATACAGCAATATTGATGGCAAACGGCAAGTCTGGAGTTGAAGTTGCAGAAAATGGCAAGATCAATGAAGATTTCCAGGAAGCCTTGGATTTCATCTGCATAAGCTTGGCTAAAATGATGGCTCGTGATGGTGAAGGGGCTACCAAATTCATTGAATGCAAGGTCAATGGTGCTAAAGATGAGAATGATGCAATTTTGGCTTCAAAATCAGTTATAAGTTCATCTCTTGTAAAATCAGCCATTTTTGGCGGAGACCCTAATTGGGGTAGAATCGTAGCGGCAGTTGGATACTCCGGCTGTGAAATGGATCAGACCATGATTTCAGTTTCCGTAAACTCAGATGATGGAAAGAAAGCTGTTTTAGTTGATAAGGGCAAGATACTTGCATTTGAAGGAACCGATGAGCTTAATCTGGCAGAGGAAATCATGCAGGAGAAAAATGTCAACATACTTGTGGATCTCCATCAAGGTGATGCCACTGCAGCTGCCTGGGGCTGTGACCTTACCTATGATTATGTGAAGATCAATGCAGAGTATACAACTTAATCCTTTTTC
>NZ_JAFQQZ010000059.1 GCF_017410345.1 Methanobrevibacter sp. | reverse complement strand
CATAGCGATGGGGTTACACCTGGTCTCGTTTCGATCCCAGAAGTTAAGTCTTTTCGCGTTTTGTTTGTGTACTATGGGTTTCGGTCTATGGGAATTTCATTTAGCTGCCAGCCTTTTTTTATACAACAATATTTAGTTTTATATTTCACGAACTTTTTTTACTTGATACTATTTATTAGCTTGATAAATATCTATCCTTTATTTTTTTAGATTAATTTTAGAAAAGTTCCACTATTTTTTCAATTATTGCTTTGAATTTCTTGGAATTAGCAAAAGATTTATATATTATGTATAACAATTGTTATATAATGAATATTTTTCTTAAGATTATTTTTTAAGATGTGCTATTTTTAATATTTTTTCATTAGGAATAGAACAATTGCAATTATAAAATATAACAATTGTTATTTTTTTAATGAGGATATTAAATAATTTTTCAAAAAAGGATATTTTTAAGAATTTTATTAAATATTTAATTTAATAAAATCCACTAGTATTCATTATATTTATTAAATTATTATATTCTAGGTGATAAAATGACAAATAAAAATTATGGATTAAGTACTTTAGGATTACACGCAGGACAAGAAGAACCGGACCCAGCAACTGGGGCAAGAGCTGTTCCAATTTATCAGACTTCCTCTTATGTATTCAAGGATACGGAAGAGGCGGCAAATAGATTTGCTCTTCAAGAGTTCGGACAGATTTACAGTAGATTGACAAATCCTACCTCCGATGCTTTTGAAGCAAGGATAGCTGCTATAGAAGGAGGTAACTCTGCTATTTCTGCAGCAAGTGGATTGGCGGCAATTAGTTATGCCCTTTTAAACATCACACAACCTGGAGATGAAATTGTTTCCGCTGACAATTTATATGGTGGAACTTATCAACTCTTTGATTACACATTTAAGGATTTGGCACGTAATGTTATCTTTGTAGATTCTCAGGATCTTGATGCTTTTGAAGCTGCGATAACTGACAAGACAAAGGCAATTTATGTGGAATCAATAGGAAATCCGAAATTGGATGTTCCTGAATTTGAAAAACTTGCTGAAATAGCTCATTCACATGATATTCCTTTGATTGTTGATAACACCGCTGCTGTAGGTTTAGTAAGACCTTTAGATTATGGAGCTGATGTAATTGCAGCTTCTGCAACCAAGTTTGTTGGAGGTCATGGTACTGCAGTAGGAGGATATATAGTAGATAGCGGTAAGTTCAATTGGGGAAATGGAAAATTCCCTACAATCTCCGAATCGGATCCAAGTTATCATGGAATTAATTATTGGGAAACCTTTGGAGATGTTCCTGGTCTTGGAAACATAGCTTACACAATTCGTATTAGGGCAAGATTATTAAGAGACTTAGGTGCTACACTTGCTCCAGTACATAGTTTTATTTTCTTGCAAGGTTTAGAAACCTTATCCATTAGAATGGATAAGCATTCTGAAAATGCCATCAAGGTAGCTAAACATCTTGAACAACACCCTGCAGTAAGTTGGGTAAGTTATCCTGGTCTTGAAAGTCATCCTAGTCATGAAACCGCTAAAAAATATTTAGGGGACAAATTCGGTGCATTGTTAACATTCGGTGTTAAAGGAGGACTTGAAGCAGGTAAAGAATTTATCGATAATGTTGAACTCTTATCCTTGCTTGCTAATATTGGTGATGCAAAAAGTTTGGTTATTCACCCAGCTTCCACCACTCACCAACAATTGACTCCTGAAGAACAGGAAAGTACAGGTGTTACTCAAGACTTGATCAGATTGTCTGTAGGTCTTGAGGATGTGGAAGATATCATTGCTGATATTGATCAGGCTTTAGAAAAGGTAACTGCTAAATTTGGAGAATAATATTTTCTCCAAAATTTTTTAAATATCTACTTTTAATTTTCTATCTCCTTTTATTTTTTTTATTTTTTCTCAAGTTTTAGTTTTCAATTAAAAATTTACTATTTTTTAAATTATTAGTTAAACCTAAACTTTATATACTAAAACTTACTAATATTTAATTAGGAAAATATAACTATTGTTATATTTTTTAGGATTAATAGAATTATTAATGTTTATAAAAAATATTTTAAGTTATTTGAAAAAAATTTGGAGTGCTAATCATGATTTATATGGACAATTCTGCCACTTCTCCTATTAAGGAAGAAGTGTTCAATGCAATGATCCCTTATTTGAAAGAAGAGTTTGGAAATCCTTCAACCTTTTATAAATTAGGTAGGGATGCTGAAAAAGCTGTTGAAGAAGCTCGTGCGAATGTTGCAAGATTAATCAATGCAGATACAAAAGAAATAATATTTACAAGTGGAGGCACTGAATCTGACAATATGGCTATAAAAGGTGTAGCCTTAAAATATGAAGATAAAGGAAAACACATCATTACAACTGAAATTGAGCACCCTGCAGTACTTAGGACTTGTGAATTCCTAGAAAAAAGAGGATATGAAGTTACATATTTGCCAGTAAATGAAAAGGGTATAATCAGCACTGAAGATTTAAAGAATGCAATTAGAGAGGACACAATTCTAATTTCTGTAATGCATGCAAACAATGAAATTGGAACAATTCAACCTATTGAAGAAGTGGGTAAGATTGCAAAGGAAAATGGAATTCTGTTCCATTGTGATGCGGTGCAGTCAGTAGGTAAGATTCCAGTTGATGTAAAGGCTGCAAATATTGACTTATTGTCCATTTCCTCCCATAAGATTTACGGTCCAAAGGGAGTTGGAGCCATATTCATTAGAAAAGGAGTAAAATTAGAATTATTGATTCATGGTGGAGGCCAAGAGAACGGTCTCAGATCAGGTACTGAAAACGTTCCAGGTATTGTAGGTTTTGGTAAGGCAGCAGAACTTGCCTATGAACAACTGGATGAAAACATAGCAAAACTTTCCGAGATGAGAGATGCCCTTATTGAAAAGATCTTAGATAGGATTCCAGAAGCTTACCTGAATGGTGATAGGGAAAACAGGCTTCCGAATAATGCAAACTTCAGATTTGCGGCAATAGAAGGTGAAGGGTTGATCTTAAGATTGGATGCAAAAGGAATCAATGGCGCAACCGGTTCTGCATGTTCATCTAAAAGCTTGAAGGCATCTTATGTATTAAGCGCTTTAGGTTTGGAAGATGCTGAAATTCACGGTTCTCTAAGATTAAGTTTAGGAACAGAAAATAGTCTTGAGGATGTTGATGTGGTGGTTGATGCAATAGATGAAGTTGTTGCAGGATTGAGAAGAATGTCTCCTTTATGGGATAATGAAAATAATGAATCTTTAGAATTGGACGAATCCAAGTTTACAGACCCAGACCATTAAGATAAAAAATTAAAATTTGTATAAAAATAAGTTTGATAATCATTTAAAAAATTATGTAAAGGAATTGGTGATAATCATGTACAGTGAAAAAGTTATGGATCATTTTGCAAATCCAAGAAATTGTGGTGTCATTGAAAATGCAAGTGGAGAAGGAACAGTTGGAAATCCAACTTGTGGAGACTTGATGACTATTTATATTGATGTTGATGACAATGATATCATTCAAGATATAAAATTTGAAACCTTCGGTTGTGGTGCTGCAATAGCTACAAGCAGTATGATAACTGAATTGGCAATAGGAATGTCTGTTGATGATGCTTTGCAAATTTCTAGAAATGATGTGGCAGATGCATTGGATGGGCTTCCACCAATTAAGATGCATTGTTCCAACTTAGCAGCAGATGCATTAGCTGAAGCAATCAATGATTATAAATCTAAAAAATCAGATCAATAAATTTTGATTAATTTTTTATTTTTTGTTTTATTATTTCAAAACTATTTTTTAATTTTCTTAATTTTTTCAATCTTATTTTTTTATTATTTTTTTTATTTTCATTTTTCTTATTTTCATAATTTTTTGTTTTATATTATTAAAACTTTTTCTTGATTTTTTAATTCTTATTTTTAATTTTCAAAATTTTAATTAATTTTAGTTTCATGTTATTAAAACTTTTCACGAAATTTTTTTCATCAAAATTTTCATTTTTTCATAATTTTGATAAAAAATTATTTCAATTTTTCACAGTTTCATTTTTGTGTAAAAATTATATATTAAGATTTAATTAAATGATGGTTTATCAAAATAGAATTAATTTAATTAATGGCAAAATCAATTTAATTACATCATACCATATGATTGTAAAAATGAATTAAGTATATCTATATCTCACAGTTTAAAAATAGTATTTTAATAAATTTTTAATTTTAGTTTTAATTTTTTAAAAAAAGAAAGTTGAAAATAATTTTATTGATAAAATTTTTCATAATCAAAATTTATCAAAAAATTATTTTATTAATTATAATACAAATTTTATTTTTTGAATTTAATTTAAAATTAAAATTTTATTCATTAGTCATATTTTGGATTTCACTTAGAAGTTGATTCAATACTTCCTTGCCAAGACCTTCAATATATTTTATTGATCCTGCACATTCGTGACCTCCACCATCGATACCAGCTTGAGGTATTTTATCTGCAAGACTGATGACAATATTGTTGACATTGAATCCAAACATCTTATGAACGGAATCAGTTGCCCTTAAGACTCCAAAGTCAGGTCCATGACCAAGGGTAATGATTGGCTTGTCTTCACCAATCTCCTTAACAATCTTGTCATGAACAAATCCGCATGTTTTTCCAGGTGCAGGGAATGTGAACTTATGAGCGTATTTTTCAACATCCAGCACATTGAAGTAGATTCCATTTTCCAATTGGACTCTTTTTACATTAGGCAAAGTGGCTTTCATCTGTATGTCTACACGTCTTAAGTATTCCTTATACAATGCCTCCACCATCTTAGGATGCTTATCAAGATTGTCCACACCTAAAATGGTATCAATGATTCCTCTACCGTTCATGAATCTAAGGAAGTAAGCTTCAAAGTCAATACATTCGGCAATTTTCTTCAGCTGCTCTCTATCGTATCCTTTCTCTGATGCAAGCTTTACATACTGTTCCACTTCATCCGCTTCTGCACGGTCTCCCAATACAGCAACAGCAGGCAAGTGCTTTATCAGATCTTCAACATCAGGATTTATGATATGTGCCACTTCAGTTGCCAATGCTCCAGCGGTTATTTGGGAGTCTCCTCCAACAAGGTATGGATTCACATGAGTGTCCACATATTCATCCACTGCAACAGTGCCTGCGATGATGTCTTCATTATTGCAATTCACGCTTCCATCAACGGTTTCTCCACTTTTCAAGGTTTTTGTAATCAATTCACCTGGGAAGTGGTGGTCAATGACAACTATTTCAATATCATAGATCTTTGCCTGCATTAAAGCTACAATGTCTTCCTCTGTGGAACCATTGTCCAATAATACAATGAGTGGTAATTTCTGTCCGTGTCTTTCAAAGTCTTCCAATGCAAATGACAAATCCTTAACAACATCTTCCAATTCATAGAACGGAGCCTTACTAGGGGAACGCTTGAAGTAATGATATTCAGCGTCATTATCTGGATTGAATTCCTTTAAGAGTGGAATAACTGCCTTTTCCATTGCAACCCCTGCACAGATTCCATCCGCATCAGCATGGTGTCTGACAAGAATGGATCTTCCATCTAGAATTGCTCTTCTGATGACTTTTGCGGCCTCTCTCATTTTAGGTTTAAGTCTGTCTAAAACAGGGCTTTGAATTAGGAAATCCACATCATCAGGTTCTGCCTTTTTATCTAAAGCAATGTCAATGAATTCCCTCATCTTTCTGGCTTCTTCACCTTCCAGCTTTTCAATGCTGCTGGATTCGATTTGGATTTCACCATTATGCTTATTGACTTCTCCAATCACTTCAACAATGTCTCCGATTTCAATTTCTGGATACATTCTGACTCCAGGCTCATTGAATGCCGCAGCCCAAGTGATTGCAGTTTCGTCAGTAATGGTGAATATGGTCGGTCCGGAAGTCTGTTGGATTTGTATGACTTCCCCATAAACTTTAACGACACTATTGAGTGAAGAGTCATCAAGGGTTTCAATCTTTGATCTTTCGATGTTCTTCTTGACTTTCTTAATGACATATTCCCCTTTGAAAACGCTTGCAGGAGCCATGTCCACTTCACGTTTTCTCTCTTTTATTTGGGTGATCCTTACGAATACATAATCTCCAACTTTATTGGAAGAGTTACGTGTTCTCATCAATCCCCAAACCTGATTGTTCAAGCTTACAAAGAGGCCGTATCTTTCCACTCTTGTGACCTTACCTCTGTAGATGGAATTAAGCTCCAAGTCACTCATTTCACATAGTCCATCCAATTCATAAATAATCTCTTTTCCGGAAATATCAGATTCCACAACGATCTTTTCAGGATTTTTCTCTCTTTCCAACTGTTTCTTCTTTTTCTCTTCTTCTTGCTTTTGTGCACATTCGTCACAGTAATTCTCATCAGAGTCAATACGTTTTCCACATTCATTGCAAACAGTAATCTCTCCGGTTCCATTGCAATAGGAACAGTCTTCCAAGACATCCACCATTCCCTTTCCATCACAAACTTCACATGGAACATCCCGATCCGCATCCAAATCAAACTTGGCTCTAGCATTACTGTTTACGCCTTTAAAGTGATTTTTCATTTCAAATGTGTCTACATAGCCAGTTCCATCACAATTATCACATATTTTTGTATCTACAATTATGGAACCGGTTCCGTTACATTTAGGACATGCTTTTTTCATTTTTCCCTCTCACAGTGATTTAACTAATCAATTTGATTTATTGAATTATCCATCATTTGGATAAAAATTGATTTAGATTATTCCCGCTTTCTTGAATAAGTCGGAATTCTCTTCCACCAAGTCATTTCTTTCGCCTTGAAGTATTACTGCTTTTTTCATAAGATCATTAGCTGATCTAGAATATGAATTGCCTGAATAGGCATCATTGTTTGCATAATATTGGATTGCCAAATAAAGCTCATCGCTTGCCTGTTTCTTCAATGACACCTCTTCCTTTATCAAATCAATATACTCTTTGTAAACGCTTTCATTCAAGTCATCTTGATATTCCTCAATCTCTGAAAGCTTTGATTCTGCATCATTGAATTTCTCTTTTGCAATTTGAATATTATTGTTTCCACTGGAATAGTCACGGCTATTGATGGAACTGATTGCAGCGTTATAATCATTATCTCCTTCAGTAATATCCGTATTCAAATCCTTCATTCTATTGTTTATGTTATCAATAGGGCTATTGATGCAACCGCTTATGCTAACAACCGCTATCAATATCAAAACAATCAATATAATATCTTTTCTCATGCTATCGAAATTTATTTTTTTATTTTTTTAATAAATGTTGATAAAAAATCTGGTTAATATTCATTAAAATTTAACTTATATATTATTAATATTATGAATTTTATATTTAATAAAATTTAGTAATTTATATAGAAATAGAATACTTATTAAAATAGAGTGAATAAGAACTTAATAAAAAATAGAAAAAAGAGCTAAAATTGGAATTATAAAAAATAGATTAAAAATAAAAAAATAGAAAAGTATTATTTAAAATAAATGATACTTATGAATGCCATAAACCGTGGATGTTACAATATTCAATTGCTTTAACATCTTCAACTTCAGCATTTACATCAAATACTGCTTTAGGTTCATCGCCAGGTTTTAAGTTTGCGCGGTAAACTTGATCTCCAACAATCAATTCAACGAAATTGATGTAGTGCTCTTCTAACATTGGGTGTGCTTCTTCTCCCATGGTTACGACAATTTTGCCATCTTCCTTAGTAATTACAGGGATGTGTTTTACTCCCCCTTCCGGTAATTGTCTAGGTTCTAAAAGTTCCATTGCTTCTCCACAGCAGACTAATTCTCCAGCACCTTCTACAATAGCTTCAACCATGTTTCCACAGTGGTTACATCTGTAAATCTCATTAATTTTAGCCATATTATTGCCTCCAAATAATAATTAATTCTACTTTGTTCCTTACAATATTTAAAGTTTTATATATTTAAAACATTCAAGTTTTTTGGTTTCAAACATTCGATTTTAAGGGATTTAAATGAAAAATATTATATAAAAACTTTTTATATTTGTAAATATATAAATATAAAGTAAGATATTAAAATTTCATTTAAAGTTTTTTATTTTTAAGGGTTTAATTAATTTTCAAATCCTTTTACAGTCATCTAAAACTTTTGAATACTTTATTTGAAATTTTATAAATTAAAAATAAATTAATAAAATTGAATTTAGGCATTAAAATAGTCAAGATTGATTAATGAATATGTAAATAAAATATGAATTTGGTGCCTTGAATTAAGCGATGTGAGAGTATGAGTTTAATTATTGCTTATGTTGGAAAGAAAGGATGTGTGATGGCGGCAGATAAGCGTAGAATTGCTTATTTTGGTTTAAAAGAACAACGCGAACTTTTAGAACAGGAAATTTATTCCGGTGAAATCAAGAATGATGAAGAATTATATGCCAGAGCAGAAGAATTGGATGTCAATTTAAAGGTTACAGATAATGCATGTAAAGTAAAAAGCATTGAACATGTGGCTATTGGTGAAGTGAGTTCCAGAGGAACCATGGAAACCAAAAGGAAAAGAGTTTATGGTACAAGTAATGGGTTTAAAATTATTGAATTGTCCGGTTCACATATACTGAATTCTAAAAGAGGCGATTCTTCAATAATTGTCTTCGGTAATAAGATTGCCAAATCCTTAGCTAATGAGATGATTCGAGAAAGATGGAAACCAAGTTTCAGTCTTAAATATATGGGAGATATCTTTGGACAAATCCTAAAGGAAATCTCTGAAGTAACTCCTTCTGTAGGTAAGGAATATGATATAGTCATTGAAAAAAACAGTTTGGCTAAGAGTCAGGTTCAGGATTACATAGATGAAGTTGCTGAAAGAGATGTTATGGTTTTAGCTAAATTCAGGGCACAGCTTAGAGAAAAATTAATAGAACAGAATGAAAATATAAAATTGGCTTCAACTATCATTGAGGAGGGATCCGTAGGTGAGATTGTCATAATTGATGATAATCTCATTGAAGTTAAATTGAATGATGATGTTAGAGCATTTGATGTAAATTGGAAGCTTCTTGCCAGTCCTGGCCAGAATGTTTTAATGTTTGTAGAGGACTCTGAAGGCCTTGATAAAGGTGATGAAATAGTTATTGAAGATGAAGTTTTATGTGTTAAAAAGAATAAGGCTAATTTAAAATGTGATATCATATTATGTCATCTTGAATAAATGGTGTAATTATTGTATTGATTTTTTAAAAGGTGACAATAATGAAAATTACATTTTTAGGCTCTGGCGGTGGCAGATTTGCCACAATCAGTCAAAAAAGAATGACTGGGGGCTTCAGAATTGATGATTTCGGAGGGAAGAATTATCAAATCGACCCAGGTCCTGGGGCACTGGTCAGGTCTTATCAGTTTGGTGTGAATCCAACTAAAATTGATGGAATTTACATATCTCATTCCCATACAGACCATTATAACGATGCTGAAATATTCATTGAAGCCATGACAAGGGGAATGACTAAGAACAATGGTATCATCATGGGAAGCCAGTCTGTTTTTGAAAAATTTCAGCGTTGGGGTCCTGCAATTTCAAGTTATCATAAAAGCAATTCCAAAAACTTGATATTGACTCCTAATAAGATTGCACGTTTCCCTGCATTTACCATTAAGGGAACCGCTACAAAGCATGGCGATCCTACCGGTGTAGGTTTCCAAATTGAAAACAATGGCTTCAAGATCTCATACACTTCAGACACTGAGTATTTCGACGAATTGCCAAAGTATCATAAGAATGCAGATATTTTAATTGGAAGTGTCTTAAGGCCTGGAGCAAGGTCAATTAGGGGACATATGTGCACTGATAATTTCATTGAAATTGTTGAGCAGGTCAAGCCAAGCTTGGCAATCATGACCCACTTCGGCTTTAAGATGATTGCCGCAAATCCTGTTGAAGAGGCAATTAGGGTTTCCAAGAAGACAGGAGTCAGAACATTGGCTGCTTTCGATGGTATGAAAGTGGATATCAATGAGAAATATCCTGAACGGTCTAGAATGATTCGCCTTAAGGACAGGTTTGCAAATCGCATAAAACAAGAAGATGTCTATGCCCTTAATTTTGAATCAAAACCAAATAAAAAAAGAAATAATAATAAGAATAATAATTATACTAAGCCTAATTAGTTTTCTTATTATTTTATTATTTTATATTTTTTAACTATTTTAATTTATTTTTTAACGATTTTCATTTATTTTTTAATTTTAGAATTTTTTTTTTTAAATATTCTAATGGTTTTAAATTTAAATTATTTTTCACTATTTTTACTTTCATGAAATTTCAAGATTTTTACATGAAATATTTTTTTTTTTAATTTAAATTGATTTATTTAAGTTAGTCGGATGTATGAATCCTCCACGAATCATATGGTCTGCTAAGACAATTGCTGTAACTGATTCGGCTACTGCAGTGACTCTTGGACAGATGCATGGGTCATGTCTACCATTTATTTCAATTCTTGTGTTTTCCTCTTTTTCCAAGTCAACAGTATTTTGGATTTTAGAGATTGAAGGTGTTGGCTTTACCGCAATTCTTGATACAATAGGCATGCCATTGCTCATTCCTCCAAGGATGCCTCCTGAATTATTTGTCTTGGTTTTTATATTTTTTTCTTCATCGTAGTGGAATTCATCATTGATTTTGGAAGCTGTTGATCTTGCGCTATCAAATCCTAAGCCGATTTCAACTCCCTTAACCGCATTGATGCTCATCAATATTTGTGCCAAGTCTCCATCAAGCTTTCCAAAGACAGGCTCTCCAAGTCCTGCAGGAACTCCAGTTGCAATTGTTTCAACTATTCCTCCAATTGAATCCCCTTCCTGTTTTTTAGAGAGAATCAATTCTTCCATAAGTTTTGCAGCTTCAAGGTCACCACATCTTACATTGTTTTTACCAATGTTTTCCTCAAGGTTTTCATAGTCTATGTTTTCTGCTTTAACATCACCGATTTGAACCACATGGGATGTGATTCCTATGCCTTGGGTCTTCAATAATTTCTTTGCGATAGCTCCTCCAATGACATGGCTGATTGTGGTTCTGCCGCTTCCACGGCCTCCTCCATTGTAGTCGTAGATTCCATATTTTTCAAGCCAGCAGAAGTCCCCATGTCCAGGTCTTGGAGTACTTTTGATGTTTGAATAATCCTTAGATTTTTGATTGGTATTGTAAACGATTCCAGCAATTGGTGTTCCATCTGTCTTTCCTTCAAATATTCCAGATAATATCTCCACTTTATCCCCTTCCTGTCTGGATGTGGTCAATGCACTTGTTCCAGGTCTCCTTTTATTCAATTCGATTTGAATGTCCTCTTCACTTAGCTCCAAATTAGCAGGACAACCGTCTACAACTGCTCCAAGTGCCTTTCCATGACTGGAACCAAAACTTGTGATTGAAAAGATCTTTCCAATAGTGTTTGTCATATTATTCCTCAGATGTTTTATTAAATTTCATTAAGTTTTTTCACTTTGAATAAATTAAGTTCTTTTATTTTTCTAATATTAAATATTTTTATTTTGATTAATAAATTTTAAGTTTTATAAAAATTTATATTAGTAATTTGATATATTATTATATGAATAATATGTAAATTATTCCAATCGATATTTTAATTTTTATCAAATTTTTTAAGATATAATCATTAAGAAGTGAAATCATGAATTTTCCAATTACTAGAATGAGAAGATATAGGAAAAACTCTAAGATTAGAGACATTGTACGTGAAACTAAATTGAATAAGGAAGATTTGATTTATCCTATTTTTGTAAAGGAAGACCTGAAGGATGGTGAAAAGGAAGCCATTTCAACCATGCCTGGGGAATATAGATACTCCTTGAATGACTGTGTGGAATATGCAAAGGAATTGGAATCCAAAGGATTGAGATCCATCATTGTATTTGGTATTCCAAGTTCTGACAAGAAGGATGCAATCGGGTCTCCTGCCTTTGCTTCAACAGGCATCGTTCAAAGAACCGTTCGTAAACTCAAAGAGGAAACCGATTTGGTTATCATTACAGACGTTTGCCTATGCCAGTACACTTCTCATGGCCATTGCGGATTAATTAAAAAGAATGATGACACTGACTTCGGTTTTGAAATCCTAAATGATGAGTCATTGGAATATCTTGCAAAGGTTGCATTGTCCCATGCAGAGGCAGGTGCTGATATTGTGGCACCATCTGACATGATGGACGGTAGAATACAGGCCTTAAGGGAGATTCTTGATGAAAACGGTTATTACAATACAATGATTATGTCTTATTCAGTTAAATTCGCTTCTTCATTTTACGCTCCATTTCGGGAAGCCGCATGTTCCGCTCCTTCTGCAGGAAATAGGAAATCATATCAGATGGACCCTGCAAATGCTCTTGAAGCAATCAGGGAAGCGGAGCTTGATGTGATTGAAGGTGCTGACTTTTTGATGGTCAAGCCTGCATTGCCTTACTTGGATATCATCAAGACCATTAAGGAAGAGTTTGACTTGCCTTTGGCAACATATAATGTCAGTGGTGAATACTCCATGATCATGGCAGGAATTGAAAATGGCTATTTGACTGAAGATTCAATAATGGAAGCATTGTTGTCCATCAAAAGAGCTGGAGCTGATTTGATCATAACCAATTTTGCTCCATATGCTTTAGACCATTTGTAATTAGATAATCTTTTATTATTTTTATCATTTTATTCTTATTATTAGGTGTTTATTATGGAAGCAAAGGAAATTGCCAAATTGGCTCAGATAGCATCTGTTCTTGAAGTCAGCGGTTGGCCAAAGCCTGGAAATGTTCACAGAACCAGAAATTACGATGACATGGTATTTCAGGACTTTGCAATAAGCGCTGTAGTCATTGGAGATACTATGGAAGAGGTTGCACTCCAAGCTAAAGAGGTTGATGACTTATCCAAAGCGGAACTCGGTAGATACATTCTACAAGCTGTTGATGAGACCAATAGATGGATTGAAACCAATACCAATCTGGGCATTATGATGATGTGCATTCCAATAGCCGCTTCAGCTGCAATAAGCGACAGTTTTGATGAGATTCAAGAGAATGTAGGTCGTTTAATGGATGCCACAACCGTGGAAGATGCAGTGAATCTCTATGATGCAATCAATGTTGCAGATGCCGGAGGTATGGGAGATCAGGAAGAGTTTGATGTGATGAGTGAAAAGGCGAAGGATGAATTGCGTGCGAACAATCAAACAATGTTTGACGTTTTGGAGATTTCCGCAGGATGGGACAGGTTGGCAAATGAGCTTACCAATAAGATGCCAGTCTGTTTTGAAATAGGTTATCCTTGCTTTAAAGACTTCTGGGAAAGCTCTGATGATGTGGATGTAATCAACAAGGCTACCGTCTTGACATTCATGACAATATTGTCTCAAATTCCAGACACTTTAATCTCAAGAAAATATGGCAATGAAGTGGCAGAATCCGTTTCCAAGAAAGCTGAAGAGCTTTTGGCCTTTAAAGATGATGATTCATTTGTTGAAATTCTTTTGGAATTTGACGATTATCTTTATGAGAATAAATTGAATCTTGGAACTACTGCGGACTTGACTGCCGCATCAATATTCTTGTCATATCTTTCAAAGGAATTTTAACCTTTCCTTTTTTTATTTTCATATTTTTATTATTTTATT
>NZ_JAFQQZ010000058.1 GCF_017410345.1 Methanobrevibacter sp. | reverse complement strand
TTTAATTTTTTTTTAGTTTTTATTTTTTAAAAAAAAGTTTTATTCTTATTTTTAATTTTTATTTCTATTTCTAACTCTCTATTTTTCTACCTTCATCTTTTGCAGAGTTTCTGCTTAAAAGTATGAGTGCAGCTATTGTAATGAATACTCCACAGACCATTAGGAGTGTAGGCATTTCGAAATAGAAGATCATTCCGAATACAAGTGCTGCTATCGGTTCTCCAGAAGAGAGGATTACAGCTGTTCCGGCATCTAAATGATTCAGTGAAATTGTTATGAATATATAAGGCAGTGCAAATGATACCAATGAATGCAATAGCAGGAATAAGGTATTAGGAACAACATTCAAGCTAACGAAATTTGCAATTTGAGTGAAATTGGTAAATGGGATTGTCACTATTGTGATAGTGATCAATGAGTATAATAATATTGTAAATGTATGTCTGCCCATGTCAATTGATTTTCTGGATGTTACTGAATAGATTGCCCAGAAGACGGCAGATCCGATACCTGCAATTATTCCAAGCATTGAAATGTCAATTGAATTTTCTTCAATGAGCCCTGTTACCAATGTGCATCCGATAAGCACAAGAATTACGCATAAGACTTTGATTGAAGTTATCTTTTCCCTAAATAGGAAGTATTCAAATACCAATACGAATACAGGGGCTGTACTTAAAAGAATCGCCGCAAGGGATAATGGTACGGAATTGATGGAGTTATTGTAGCATAGGTTCAATCCGAGAATGCATAATCCGCATAGTATGAAATATGGAATATCCTCTTTATTCAGCTTCAATAGGCTTTTGTCGGTTAGGAAAATAGCTATGAATATGTATAGGATAGCTATTGAAAACCTTAAGAAAAGCAGTGTGGTTGAATCCACTCCATTTTCAGTCAATGTCCTGACAAATATTCCAGTGGATCCAAACATTATTCCTGCAAGGATTGGTAAAAGTAAGTAGATTTTCTTCATTATTTCACTTAAATGGCTTTAATTCAATTATATTCTTTATGATTTATTTTATTAAACCTTATTCTTTAGGTGGTTAATTTTTTATTTCATTTTAGAAAAAAATGAATACATTTATATATTTTGTATTACAATTTAATAGTATACAAAAATAATTTATGTATTACAATAATGAATTATTTTTAAAAATTTTTGAGATTTAAATTATATTGGGGGATGAAAATGCCTGAGAATAATGAAAATGATGAACAGAAAAGCAACAATTATGAATTTGACAACTCTGGATTCAAAGCTAAGGATTACAGCGATGCAGAGGAGTTTGAGATTTGGGATTTAGAACAGATCTTTAAGGATAGGGTTAAGATATTGCAGGAACTGAACGATGAATTTTGGGGTGCTTATGAAGATTCCAAAACTGTAGCTTCCGGAAGAAAAGGCGGTGAAAAGGAAAGATTGCAGCCTTTAAGCGTTAGGGTCAAGCCTCATACCAAGAAATTCCTAAAAGAGGAATCCATTCTTTCAGCAAGAGAAATTCTAGAGATTTATGAAGATTACAATAACGGCAGTGATGAGTACATAAACTCATTGAAAAGAGATGAAATGCTTCTTAAGGAAGAGCTTTCTGAAATTGAATTGAAATTGCAGAATGCTAAGGAGTTTACAGAAAAATTAAACGACATCAAGGAAGCAAAACAAAAAAGAAATGAGAAGATCAAGATTGATATAGAATAGTTTTGAGAAATTTTTCATTTCTATTTTTTTTACTTTTTTCATTTTTTTAATTTAATTATTTTTTATAATTTTTATACTTTTAACTATTTTTAAACTTTTTTTTTAAAATTTTTGAATTTAATTAATTTTTAACTTTTTTCAAACATCTTCTACTTTTTTAAAAACTTTTATTTATTATGAATTTATAATTATTTTTGTTGATTAGTTATGATTATAGAAAAAGTTTCTAAAAATGAGGAATGGGAAGATTACTTTATAAAGAGCAAATCCTCAAACAAACATTACATTATCACTTTTGACCTATTGGAGGATACAGTCAGCTGTGACTGTGAAGATTTCAAATATCGTCGGGAAAACCTGCGATTCGGTGGCGTTAAGCTAAGCGATAAGGAAAATCATTGCAAGCACATAAAAAAGATTTTAGAAATTAGAGATAAGTTAAAATAAGAAGAAGTTAAAATAAGAAGAAATTTGCTAAAAATTGAAAAATAAAAAAAGAATTATTAAAAAGGCAATTGCCTTATTTAATAATCACATCCATAAATTCGAAGTTTTCTCCATCAAACAATCCCTTATCGGATATCTTGATTGATGGAATAACAAGCAATGCCATGAATGCCATTGTCATGAATGGCGCTTCGATTTTACATCCCAAAGCCTCAACCATCTTATGCAAGATGCCTAATTTTTTAGCGACATCATAGACATCCTCATTAGACATCAATCCTGCAATAGGAAGAGGCAATGAGTCAGCAAAATCTTCACTGACAACAGAGATTCCACCCTTGTCATCAATGACCTGATTAACTGCATCAGCCATCATCTGAGAGTTATATCCGACAACAATTATATTGTGTGAGTCATGAGCAACTGATGAAGCGATTGCTCCTTTTTTAAGTCCAAATCCTTTAATGAATGCGTTAGCAACGGTGTTTCCACCATAACGTTCCACCACAGCAATCTTCAAGACATCCTGAAAGATGTCAGGCTGCACGATGCCATCTTTCACATATAACCTTGCAGTTGTCTTTTTGGTTAACAGATCTCCGTCAAAGCACTCAATTACATTGACTTCACATTCATCCCCATCATAATGGATATCAAAGTCACTTGCAGTCTTCTTATTTGCATTGACTGTATTTTTAGATTCGAATTCCGGAACATCAAATAGGACATTTTCCCCATCGAAGACACATTCACCGCCAATATATGTTTCTAAAACATTCAAGTCATATATGCTGTCAACAACCACAAAATCCGCCTGTGCGCCAGGGACAATGACTCCGCAATTCAGATGATAATGTTGTGCAGGGTTGATTGTCACCATATTTATAGCCTTAAGAAGATTTATTCCCAAATCGACAGCCTTCTTAATGGATAAATTCAAGTGACCTTTAAGCAAATCGTTTGGATGCTTATCGTCACTAACTATGAAATCGAATAGGGGAGAGTAAATCTTTCTCTCAAATATGTCTCTAAAAAGAAGACCCATCGGTCCTGAAAAATCAAGGGATTGGCTACCTTCCTCTATATCAAAAAGCCCTTCCATATCCATGGCAGATGAGCCGTCACGAACCATGATTTTCATACCTTTTATCTTCTTTTCAAGAGCTTCCAATACATTACTGCATTCATGGTCTGTGCTTATGCCTCCTGCAAGATATTTGTCCAAGTCGCCTCTAGTAACCAATGGGGCATGACCATCGATAGGCTTTCCATATTTTCTTGCCAAATCCAATTTCCTATGAACTTCCTCATCCCCGTTGATGACACCTGGGAAATTCATCATCTCTCCCAATGCCACAATCTCATCCTTTTTTAGCAAGTATTCTATATCGGATGAATCCAAAACAGCGCCTGAGGTCTCAAATGCAGTTGCAGGGACACAGGAAGGTGCGGTGAAATAAAAATTAAAAGGGACTTGCTTTGCATTTTCAATCATTGCTTCAATCCCTTCGATTCCTAGAACATTGGCTATTTCATGAGGGTCAGTGACAACAGCAGTGGTACCATGACGAACTGCAATCTTAGCGAATTGTGCAGGTGAAACCATACTGCTTTCAACATGAATGTGGGAATCGATGAATCCTGGGATTATCAATCCATGAACATCAATATTGACAAGGTCCTGTTCACTAATTGTAATTGGGGTTACTTCCTTAAAAATACCGTTTTCTATTGTAATTCTAGCCGGATAAATTGTGTCTGATATCACATCCAACATATATGCTGTAAATGACATTCTATTCCTCCTTATTGGGGTTTAGTAAAACTATGGTTTAAAGAACATATTGAATTCGAAATATTTTTCTTATTTTACTTATTTAAATCTTTATTTGTCTTTATTTTTATAAGTTTTGTGAAATGTTTTCTCTAAGTGTCATATATGCAAGGTTTTGGAATACTTAAAAGATCAATAATCAGAAAAGTTTAGATAAATTGAATTCAAAAATTAATATAAGTAGAAAAAATAATTTGGTGATTTTTATGCTTGCAATAAATAAATCATTAAAGATTGATTCCGTTTCCAATTTTCAAATCATCGATATAACAAGTGAGATTGTAGCTATTCTAAATGAGATAAATAAGGATAAAAAGATTCAAAATGGAATGGTTAATGTATTTACAAAGCACTCTACAAGTGCAATTGTAATAAATGAAAATGAAAGAGGACTTTTAAATGATTTTGAGAAGGTCTTAAAGGATATGGTTAAGGAAAAGGACAATTATAAGCATGATTTCATTGACAATAATGCGGCATCCCATATAAGGGCATTTCTGCTTGGTTCATCTGAAACAATTCCAATAGCTGATGGAAGGCTTGATCTCGGAACTTGGCAATCTGTTTTCTTCATTGAATTGGATGGTCCTAGAACCAATAGGACTGTTGACTTAACATTTATAGGGGAATAAATAATTATGGGGACAAATTATGGAATTATTGGATAATATTGAAAATGTGCACACCACTGAAATGGGTGTGGATAGGATAAAAAGGAATATTGGTGTAGATGTGGAAGACATTGTAGAATACTGCAAAGATAAGATCAAACAGGACAATGCAGTCATTGAAATGAAGGGAAAGAATTATTATGTGACTGTGGATGGTGTTATAATCACTGTGAATGCTTCCAGTTATACAATCATAACCGCTCATAAGGAGAAAAAATAGAAATAAGTTATTAATTAAAAAGTTGAAAAATTGATTTGAATTATTTAAAAAAATTAAAAAAAGAAAAATAAATTGAATTCATTTATAAGAATTCAATTTCAAATGCAATAACCGGATATTCCAGTTCAAAGTTTCTAATGACTTCAGGAGCTATTTCACCAAAGAATCCAGTTATTTTGCCGTTTTTGGATTCGCCGCTTACATCAGCCACTCTTCCTGGAATGAAACTGCTATTAGTTGAATCAGAGATTTCCATGCTGTATCCTAAATTGGAAAGCACGCTAGCTACAGTTGATTTTATTTCAGTGAAGTTAGCAGAGCTGTGACAGATCATTCCGGCCAATTTCTTGACTTGCCTGGTCTTGTTGGATGACTCTTCGTCCATATATAGGACATCTCCAATCTCGAAGATCTTTTGTGGAAGGTCTTCATGCTTGTTGTCTTCCAGGAACTCCATTAGGCTATTGAGTAAGCTTGTTCTGATCATGGTTCCGCTGATTGTAATTGGTTTGGAAACCTGAACATGGTCAATTTCCTCTTGGTTCATCTTTACGTATTGGCTTTCCTCACTGGTTAGCATCAGGCTCATTACTTCTTGGAAACCAAGTCCCACCATAACTTCTCTAATTGTTTTTTCACCTTTAAACCAGTTATCCTCACTTGCTACGGTAACGATATTAGGTAATTTTGCTTCAACTGCATTGATATGATATTGGATGGTAATGTTTTCAACGATATCCACTTCATGCAATATGTCAACCCTGTAAGGTGGAATGAGCACTTCCAATTCGTTATCATTAATGATGTTAGCATCAAATCTCGCCTTTTCAAGGAGTCCCTTAATGTCCTCTGCAGTCAAATCGGTTCCACCAATCAATTCGTTGGTCAGGTCAACATGCACATTTCTCACCTTTGGAGTAAAATCAGGACAGACTATGGTTTCATCCTCATATATCACTTCCATGGATTTCACTTTCCCTCCAACTTCAGCAAAGGATGCACAGAGGATGTTCAATGACTGTTCAACTGCCCTTTCATCAGTTCCGGTCACATCGACAATGATATTAGTTGTGTCTTCCTTAAGCTTGGTCAATTCACCGTTAATGATTGGAGGCATTGACAATACCTGTTCGTCCTTGTCAATGATTAAAGGATATTTGTCAAACTTATCAATCAGATGAGCATATTTCTCTCCTTTTGCATGATCTTTCAATATTTCATCAGGAGTCATTTCCTCATCCATTTCAAGAGGAACAAATGAATGTTCGTCTTTTGGAGTTGCTATGTATTTGTATGGTCCGCTTATTACGTCTGCGTTATGGACACCGATAGCAACTTTCTTACGGTCCCTTCCGATTACCCAGTGAAGGTTTTCCTGGAAATCCATGATGTATTTGATCTTGTCTCCGGTGAAGTCCACTCCTTCGATTTTTGCAAATCTGATGTATGGTCTGATTTCCGCCACATCAGGACTTACATAAACTTTCTCGCCGGATTCTTCAATCTCATATTTCGGAAGACCGGTTTCCATTCCCAAAAATCCTTTAAATGATCTTGCTACCCCTTCGACGGACAGATTGTCCGGACGGTTCGGGAAGAATTCAACCTTGATTTCCTCGTCATCATAATCTTCAATATCACTTGCCATCATAGGTAATGTATTGATAAGTTCGTCTTTTTCCATATCAATACCTAAATCCTTTAAATCTTGATATTTAAATGTAATTACAGGCATATTATCTCCTAATACTGTTCAATAAAATTTCATAAGCTTATAAGTTAAAATAAGAATTTATTCATTATAACCCAAATACGGCTATAAAGAATAGGGATTCAAAAACAAAGTGTAATGTTCTATGAGGTAACCATGGCATATGTCTTATGGCAATTGAATGGCTTACATCCAATAGGAAATGTATTAAAGCTGCCAAGAATCCCACCTTTAATGAGAAGAATACACAGGATATGAAAATAAAATGGAAAAGTGCTTCTAAGGCTTCATGAACAATCCATGCTTCCATAACATCATCTAATGCACTGCTGATAATTCCGCCGAATATTATGTAGAAGTCTCTTACATAGTCCCAAACGAGTCTGCTGTGAAGTTCATCACTTATAGCAAGTGCAATAGCTACATAAAACCATAATAGTCCCATTCTGTCACCTCTTTAAAATTAATTTTTGAAATTTATTTATATTCTTTGTTTATATACTATGTTGATTTTTGTTTATTATTTATTATATAATTATTGTTTTTAAGAAGTTTTTTATGAATTGAAATAATAAAATTATTGGAATATCTATTTTCAAATATTCTACACAATATTTAATAAATACTTTTAATAAATATTAAATTAGAATGTTTTATTTTGAAATATTAATTTATTTGAACAATTCCAATAAGTTCAAAATGGATTAATCCATTAAGTTTCAAGGTTACATTTTTATTTAATTATTTTTATTATTCATTCTATTTGGAGGAATATTTTGACAAATAAAGAAATTCCTAAAGATTATGACCATAAAAACGAAGAAAAATGGCAGAAAAAATGGGAAGAAGATGAGATTTATAAATTTATTGGTGATGGAACAAGGCCAAGATACATTATAGACACTCCACCGCCTTATCCAACTGGTCTGCTTCATATGGGCCACATCTTAAACTGGGCTTATATGGACTTCAATGCAAGATACAGAAGGGAAAAGGGAATGGATGTATTGTTCCCACAAGGTTGGGACTGTCATGGTCTTCCTACTGAAGTGAAAGTGGAAGAGACCCATAACATCAAAAAGAACGATGTCACAAGGGCAGAGTTCAGGGATATGTGCACTGACTTGACATCACACAATATTGAAGTTATGAGAGGGCAAATGCGTTCTGTCGGTTTCTCACAGGACTGGAGCAGAGAATACATTACAATGACTCCAGAATATAGGAAAAGAACCCAATTGTCCTTTTTGAAAATGTATGATCAAGGATTGATTTACCAAGGCATTCACCCTGTAAACTGGTGTCCTAGATGTGAAACAGCTATCGCTTTTGCAGAAGTGGAATACAGTGACAACACAACATTCCTGAACTATGTGAATTTCCCACCTGCAGAGGTTCCAGAGGAAGTCTTGGCTAATGTTGAAGGAAATTCCTATGTGAGATATGCGGATTTCCCAGATAAGGCTGATGCAAGCGTTCCTGGCGTATTGATTGCTACAACCCGTCCTGAACTTATGTCCGCTTGTGTGGCTGTAGTGGTTCACCCTGAGGATGAAAGGTACAACTCCCTTTTAGGCAAGTATGTGGAAGTTCCTTTATCCGGTCAAAAGGTTAAGATCATTGCAGATGAAGAGGTGGATATGGAATATGGTACCGGTGCAGTAATGATTTGTACCTTTGGGGATAAGACTGACGTTGCTTGGGTAAACAAATATGACTTAGATGTCATTGAAGCGATTTCCGAACAAGGTATCTTAACCGAAGCGGCTGGAAGATACGAAGGTATGGAATTGCAGCCTGCCAAAAAGCAAACCATCGAAGACTTGAAGGCTGAAGGATACTTGACCAAGCAGGAAGAGGTTGACCAGAATGTAGGCCAATGCTGGAGATGCAAGACACCTATTGAGATTCTGGTTAAAAAGCAATGGTTTGTAGCGGTTACCAAATTGATTGATGAAAGCAAAAAGGCATCCAATGAAATGCGTTGGGTTCCGGAACATATGGAAAGCCGTTTATTGAACTGGGCAGATTCCATGGAATGGGATTGGTGCATTTCAAGACAAAGATTATTTGCAACCCCTATTCCGGTATGGTATTGTAAGGACTGTGGCAAAGTCATTTTGCCTGATGAAGACCAATTGCCTATTGATCCAACTATCGACCAGCCAAAACACGCATGTGAATGCGGCTGCACTGAATTCATTCCTGAAGAGGATGTATTGGATACTTGGATGGACAGTTCAATTTCCCCATTATCCGTTGCAGATTGGCCAAATCCTGGTTGGGAAGAGATTTTCCCATCAAGCATTCGTCCGCAAGGTCACGATATCATTAGGACTTGGGCATTCTATACCACTCTCCGTTGTTTAGCACTTACAGGACAAAAGCCATTTGACGATATTGTAATCAATGGTATGGTATTTGGTGAAGACGGTTACAAAATGAGTAAATCCCGTGGAAACGTTACAGGTCCTGAAGAGGTCATTGCAGAATATGGTGCAGACCCATTAAGATTATGGGCTGCAAACAGTGTCCCTGGATCTGATGTTGCATTTGATTGGAAAAACATCAAGCATGGCTACAAATTCATCAGAAAATTCTGGAATGCATTCAGATTCATCAGCATGCACATATTCGATGAAGAGTCTGAAAAGGCTTTAAGCGGTGATGTGGAAGCAATTAAGGCTCATTTAAACCCTATGGACACTTGGATATTTGCAAAGCTCAATAAGGTAAATAAGATTGTTGATGATGCATTTTATGATTACAATTACAGCATTGCAGTAAATACAATCGAACAGTTCGTATGGCATGACTTCTGTGATGAATACATCGAAGCTGTAAAATACAGACTATACAATGATGACATCAGCGAAGAGTCAAGAATCGCTGCAAAATACACTCTCAGAACTGTTGTGGAAGATACATTGAAACTCCTTGCTCCAATTGCACCTTTCTTCGCTGAAGAGGTTTACCAATACTTCGGCAATGAAGGCAGCATTCACAACGAGCTTTGGCCTGAAATTGACCCTAACTTGGATTCTTCTGAAACAGAAAAAGATGGTGACTTGGCCATTGAATTAATAGGGGAGGTAAGAAGATTCAAGTCAGCTTCAAAAATCCCATTGAATGCGAATGTGGCTAATGTAAACGTTTATGTGAGTGATAAGACTCAAGACTTGAAGGATGTATTCGAATACTACAGTGATGACATTAAGGGAACCTTGAAGATAGAGGATTTCCAAATCTTGACTGGTAAGCCTGAAGTCCATGAGAAAGTCATTGAGATTGAGCCGGACATGAGTAAGATCGGACCGACCTTCAAGAAGAATGCAGGTCAGGTCATAGGATTCATCAAATCAACAGACCCTGATGAAATAGCTAAGCAATTGGAAGAAAAGGGCGAAATAGCTATTGCAGATGGCGTTATCACTGAAGATTTCCTAAAGATGAAAAAGGAAATTGTAGGTGCAAGCGGTAAGAAGGTTGACATCTTGCAATCTGAAAAACTCGGCATAATCGTAGAAGTAGTCAGATAATTTTAATTATTTGATTTTACAAATTTTAATTTCATGAAAAGTTCAATGCTTTTCATGTAAATCTTTTTTTTATTTTTATTCTCAAATTTCTTTTTTATCAGACTTTTTTTATTATTTTTCTTTTCATTTTTTCTTTTAAATCAATTGAACGTTTTTTAAGAAATCTGGAATCAAATAGATAAATATATATTAATTTTTAATCATATTTTTAAATATGAAGATTGAGCTTGATCCAACTGAAGAGAAAATTGTTAATGCAACATTTAATATTCTGCAAAAAGAGGGAGTTACAAAAGCCACAACCAAAAAAATAGCTAAGGAAGCTGGAGTGAATGAAGTAACCATATTTAGAAAATTCGATTCCAAAAAGAACTTAGTTGAAGTTACAAAAAATTACCATATCCAATTGTTTATGGAGAAACTGGAAGAGATTTTTGACTTCAGGGATAATGAGGAAATAGAGGAATATCTTCAAATCAGCTTTTTTGGATTATTAAGCCTTAGTGATAATGAATTCAGTGTTTTGAAAGTGGCATTGGAAGAAGTGAGGGAAATTCCTGAAAAGAAACTTCTGATTTCCCAAGTCACTGATGCCATTCTCGAAAAGAATGAGGAATTTTTCAAAATGCAAATAGAGCAAGGCAAAATTAGAGAAGTTGATCCAAGAGTCTTAGGTGCAATTTGCTTCAGTGTATTATTCCAATCCATTGTTTTCTGGAAAGTATATAATGTTAGTCAGGATTTGGAAACAAATAATTACAATGAAAAATTCTTGGATATACTTTTTAATGGAATAAAAAGTAAATAATCTTTTTTAATTTTTTTAAATCTTTTTTTATTAATTTTTATTAATTTTTTATTTTACTTAATTCCGCACCTATCTTATAGGCATTTTTCAAATCAATTTCAAATTCTTCCTCTTTTTCTTTGATTTGGGAATCTGTTTTCCTATGGCTTTTTAAACCCTTGTAGGATGCATAAACTTTAACTTCTCCATTTAACATCTTAAATAAGTCCTCTGTTGATTTGAGTGTAGGTTGAACATTCTTTTTAAAATGTTCCTTAGGAGAAATGACGCTATAAAAGATGCCTACATTGACATTTCCTTTATAATGATAGTTTCTATCATATGAAACAATGCAATAGATAAGTCTTTCAACCAAAGCTCTGTAATGGCTTGTCGGTTCATTGAAGAATATCTGGGAACCTATTAAAAGGGTGTCTGCATTCAAAATCTTTTCAATTATTGGTGATAAATCGTCTCTCCAATAACATTTGAAGCTTTCCTTGTTTTTCTTTTTGCAGATTGAACAAAGCATGCACCCTCTCATATCCAATTTATATAAATCGAAATATTCTACTTCACTGCCAACTGATTCGGCACCTTCCCCTGCAGATTTTAATAGTTTGGCTATTTCCTGTTTCATTTTAGGGTCTGCATTGATTACAATGGTTTTCATTAAATCACCTTTTCCGAATAAACATTTCCAAATAAACATTTCCTAATAAATTATTCTGAACTAATCCTTATATAGTTTGCTTTTTTGGATTTTCCATATTTTTAGATATTTTTATAAGTAACGAAGTTCATAATATATTTATATAATAATATAGGGGGTAAAATATGAAAGGAATCATTGGCGCAATTGCCGGAGATATAATTGGATCAAGATATGAGTTCAAACCAATTAAAACCAAGGAATTTTCTCTTTTTAATAAAAAATCCACTTTTACTGATGATACCATTATGACACTTGCTGTAGCCAAATGGCTGATTAACGATAAGAACTCCAAGGAAGAGTTGGTCAGACAACTTCAATACTTTGGAAACGGATATCCCAACGGAGGATATGGAAGAATGTTCAAGCAGTGGTTATCAACTGAAAATCCGAAGCCTTATGGAAGTTGGGGAAACGGTTCAGCAATGAGGGTTTCTCCGGTTGCTTGGGTAGGTGAATCCTTGGAAGAGGTTCAGAAATTGGCAAGGATTTCCGCGGAAGTGACTCATGACCATCCAGAAGGAATCAAAGGAGCACTGGCCACTGCCGATGCTGTCTATTTGGCAAGGCTCGGCTCATCAAAGGAAGAAATCAGAGACCATATTGAAATAAGATATGGTTATGATTTGAATAGGACTCTTGATGAGATAAGGCCATCCTATAAGTTTGACGTTTCCTGTCAAGGTTCCGTTCCGGAATCCATCATCTGCTTTTTGGAAGGTGAAGATTATGAGGACACAATCAGAAACTGCATTTCATTAGGTGGGGATGCAGATACCATGGCAGCCATTGCAGGAGGAATCGCTTCTGCCTACTGGGAGGTTCCAAGGGATATTCAATACAAATCCATTGAAAGATTGTCCTACGAGCTTTTAAATGTTCTAATTGAATTTGAAGATAAGTTCTTATAATTATTTTTTAAATAAAATTTAAATTAAAGAAATATGATTTTCAAATTCCTTTTTCTATTTTTTTAAATTATGAGGGGATATTATGAGTCTGGACAGGTTTATAGATGCACAAAAGGAAGATTACGATATGGCCTTTAGGGAAATCAGCAATGGCAGAAAGAGAAATCATTACATGTGGTATATCTTCCCTCAAGTCAAAGGATTGGGCAGGAGCTCTACAGCCAAATACTATGGCATTGATGGGTTGGAGGAAGCAAGGGAATATATTGAAAATGAATATCTGAGAAATAATTTAGTAAATATATCCCAAAAGTTATTGGATTTGGAAACTGATGATCCTAAAGATATATTTGGTTCAATTGACAGTAAAAAACTAAGAAGTTCCATGACTTTATTTGAAATTGTTAGTGATAATGATGTTTTCTCAAAGGTATTGGAAAAATATTTTGATGGAAAGAGGGATCAACTTACCTTAGATTTGGTAAAATAATCTTCTTCTCATTTCATATTTTTTCTTATTTTTTATTCATATCATTTTAAGTTTTTTTATTATTTTTAGATAAGTTTAATTATAATTTTAATCATATACTTATATAGCATTAAATAGAAATATAAAATTCCTAATGAAATTAAAAAATAATTCCTTAATAATTCCAAAGAAGGTCGATTATCATGCAAAGAAAAACACTTTCACGTTTTGATGAAATCTTAAAAATTTTTAGAAAATATGATTTTGATAAGGTTTTAGGTCAAACTACCCGTAATAAGATCAGCCCATTTAGAAGTGAAGCTGATAATAAGGAATTATTAAAGGACGACCTTCCTGAAAGATTAAGATTAATGCTTCAAGAGTTAGGAACAACCTTCATTAAATTCGGTCAGCTCTTGGCTTCAAGGCCTGATTTAGTTGGAGAGAAAATTAGTGAAGAGCTTTCACAATTGCATGATGACAATCCTCCAGTAAGTTATGAAGAAATCAAGGAAATGATTGAAACTGAACTTGGAGGTAACATAGAAAAGTTTTTCGCTGAATTCTCTAAAGATGCACTTGCTACAGCATCCATTGCACAAGTTCACGAAGCCAAATTGCATAGCGGCGAGCGAGTGGCTGTCAAGGTTCAAAAGCCAAATGTTGATGAGATTGTAGATACCGATTTAAGCATAATGAAATTCATTGCCAATGAATCAGATAGATTCAATACTGGCTTTAAGCACCTTAACCTTCCTGCTGTTGTTCATGAATTTGAAAGGTCCATTACTAAGGAAATGGATTTTGACAATGAATTGATGAATATCAGGCATTTGAATGACAATTTCATATACAATGATAAAATCATCGTTCCTGTCACATATCCTGATTATTCCACTGAAAAAGTTCTGACCATGGAATATGTTGATGGGATAAAATTATCTGAAGTCATTGCAGGTGATGATCCAAAATATAATAAGGTGCTTATTGCAGATAGAATCGTTCGCTCTTATTTCCAACAGCTTTTCATTGATGGGTTCTTCCATGCAGACCCTCATCCAGGCAATATCTTTGTAACAGATGAAAATGCCATATGTTATATTGATTTTGGTATGATGGGAGCTCTTGATGAAGAGTTCAGACAAGACTTGGCTGAATTGATGATTCATTTCTCTGACCGTAATATTGACGGTTTGATCAATCAGCTGATTCGCATGGATATATTAAATGAGAAAACAGATATCACTCTTCTAAAAAGCGACCTCACTGATTTGTTTGCCAAGTATTATGGTGTGGAGCTCAGTCGTTTCAACGGTATTATTGAGGACCTTCTCTTCCTGATGCAAAAATATGATGTCAGATTGCCAAATGAGTTTGTTCTAATGGCAAGAGGATTGTCAATGGTTGAAAACACTGGACTGCGTCTTGACCCGGACATTGATGTTGTAGCCCTTCTTAAGCCATTTGCCCGCAAGCTAATGGTTCAAAGGTATAATCCTATCAAGATGGCAAGCAATGCAAAAAACAGTTTCTTTGCTTTTGAACATGTATTAAGAGCATTGCCAAGCCTCATTTCAAAAACCATCTATAAGGTTGAGGAAGGGGAAGTGACTGTCAATATTGAAGTAAAGCACATCAGTGAGATTACAAACCAAATTTCCCTTGCAATAATTATTGCTGCGCTTTTGGTCGGTTCATCTTTGGTTATGCTGATTGATGTGGGACCTACATTCTTTGAAATGCCTGTACTTGGTTTTGTAGGATTTACAATAAGTCTGGTGCTTGGTGTATTCACTGTTTTAAGATATTTCATTGACTTCTAATGTCAATTTTTTTATTCATTTCTTCATTTATTTTTTAAATTTTTTATTTCAAATTTTTATTTTTTGGCTTCTGTTTTTTTCTAATTTTTTAATTTTTTACTATTTTTGCCTATTTTAGAATAAAGTTTAATTATAATCTTAATCATAATATTCATAAGAAGTATTTAGTAAAATAAAGGATTAATTCTCATATGGGATTAATCAAGGGATTGTAATAAATGAATCTTAAAATAAAAAACTTTTCTAAAATCAATGGAAGCGTTAAAGCACCTTCCTCTAAAAGCTATAGTCATAGAGCGGTTATTCTTGCATCACTATCTGAAGGCAAATCCAAGCTGTTTGATGTGCTTTATTCTGAAGATGTATTGTCAACCATCAGATCATGCGAAACTCTTGGTGCAAGGATTGATAGAAAGAAGGAAATCATTTTAAAAGGAGATAAAAGCCAGACTGTTGACTATTTGGAAGTTTACGGAACTGGTGGCAAATTACATAACAGTTCTCAAGACATGATTGATCTAGCCAATTCCGGAACCACACTTAGAATCATGACAAGTGTGGCTGCATTATCAGATAATGAAGTAATCTTCACCGGTGATGATTCACTTAAGACAAGGCCTATGGGCGCATTGATTGATGCATTGGAAGCTTTAGGTGTTAAGATTGAATCATTGAATGACAATAACAAGGCTCCACTAAAGGTTTATCCTGGCTATGATGGTGGAGAGACAGACATATTGGGAAGCATCAGCTCCCAATTCATATCCTCAATTCTCATTTCAGCCCCTTTATCCAAAAAGGGAGTAGTACTTGAAGTTTATCCTGAATTCGTATCAAAACCTTATGTTGATATGACCATTTCCATTTTGGAAAAGTTTGGAATAGCTATTGAAGAGGAGAATTATCAGTTCCATGAAACCTGCAAGAAGGAACATACCGATTGTTTAGGGGTTAAATTCAATGTAAAACCGCAAAAATACATTGCCAGCGATTATATTGTAGAGGGAGATTTTTCTTCCGCTTCTTACCTACTTGCAGCAACAGCCATTGCAGGAGGCTATGTGAGAGTTGATAATCTGTTCAGCGATTCCAAGCAAGGGGATAAGTTTATTTTAGATATTTTAGAAGAGATGGATGCCAATGTAACCGTTTTTGATGATTATGTTTCCTTAAGGTCCAATGGAAAATTGAGGGGAATTGATGTAAACCTGTCAAATGCACCTGATCTATTGCTTACTGTAGCGGTTCTCGGTGCCATTGCTGAAGGAAAAACCACAATAACCGGTGTAAAGCATGGCAGATTAAAGGAAACCGATAGGATTGATACAACATGCAGAGAGCTGGAAAAATTAGGATGCAAGCTTGAGGAGTTTGAAGATGGAATGACCATTTATGGTCAAACAATTGGTGATGGAATCGTTGAATCCCATAATGATCATAGATTGGCAATGGCATTTTCCCTTCTCGGATTGAAACATGATGTTGAAGTGGAAAATGGAGAATGCTTCGATGTGTCATTCCCTAATTTCATTGAATTGATGGGTGAAATTGGAATAGAATTGGAATTAAAGTAGTTGGAGATTATTATGAATGATGAAGAAAGAATAAGAGAGATCTTTAAAAGATTGAATGAAATTTATACCATTCGCACTTTTCATGACCATGACCCTTATAAGGTATTGATTAGGACCATTTTATCTCAAAGAACAAGGGATGAAAATACAGATCAGGCTGCAAATGCATTGTTTGATGTCTATCCGGACATTTATGCAGTTGCTGATGCTCCAGTTGAGCATGTTCAGGAATTAATCAAGCCTGCTGGTTTTTATAGAGTTAAAGCTGCACGTATTTTAGAAGTTTCAAGAATATTGATTGACCAGTATGGCGGAGAGGTTCCAAGGGAAATGGATGAGATGCTCAAGCTTCCAGGAGTAGGCAGAAAAACAGCCAATTGCGTTATAGTATTTGCTTTCCAGGATGCGGCCATTCCTGTAGACACTCATGTTCATAGGATATCAAACCGGTGGGGAATTGCAGATACTAAAGAGCCGGAAGAAACAGAGATTGTCTTAATGGAAAAGGTGCCTAAGGACCTTTGGGTTGATTTGAATGATTTGATGGTTCAATTTGGTCAGACTATCTGCAGACCAATAGGTCCTCAATGTGACAAATGCCCACTTACAGACCTTTGTGAATATGATGCAAATAAATTAGAAGAATAATTTTATTTTTTTATTTTTCTTTATTATTCTTTATTATTCTTTATTTTTCTTAATTATTTTCTTTTTTTTTTTTAATTGAAATTATACTAATTTAGTTTGAGTGGTTTTATCAAGGGATATTATGGGACTATCCCCTATTATCTTTTTATCTTGGATCATAAGTCCATCCAATTCAAGAAGTGTCTTTTTAGATTCCAATCCTCCTGCAAATCCACTGAATCCACCAATTGTTCTATCTGCTTTAACTGTTCTATGACATGGTATGATGATTGGAAAAGGATTTTTAGCCAGTGCGGTTCCAACTGCCCTATATGCTTTAGGGCTGCCCACTGCTTTTGCAATGTCTTTGTAGGTATTTACAGTTCCTTTTTCAGTATTGAATTCCGCTTCCAAGACAGCTCTTTGAAATGGCTTTAATTTATCTAAATTAAGATATTCAAGGGAAAATTTGTAATCCTTTTCATTAAAGTAATTGTTCATCTCTTTCAATACATTGTTTAATTGCTTGGATTTTTTATTGATATGCAATTCTCCTTCTTGTTCATATTTTTCTTTAGCCATTTGTGATGATGTTTGATTTGGATTTGAAATAATAATCTCTTCAATTTGGAATTTTGGTTTTTTCTTCCAGATTATTGTTATTTCTCCAATTGGGCTTTCATTGATAATGTATTTAAAGAGAGTCATTTTATCACCAAACTTTTAAAAAAAGTTTGATCAAAATATTTTCATTTAAAACAAAAAATATTTTTAAAATTTTTTAAACTTTTTTGACATATTAGAATTATTTTTAAAAATTTTACTAAAATTTTAGTTTTCTATAGAAATATTTATATATCATCATTTATTAACTATTATATAACAATTGTTATATTTTTAACTTTTGTTGTGATTTTATAATTTCTCTTTCAAGAATTTTCAAGAAAATTTTTGGGATTGATTAAAATTATAAATAAAATAAGTTATTAAATTAATATATTAAATATTTAAAATTAGCTATTAGAAGGGATTTGGCAATAGTTATTTTTTATATTCTTTAATAATGCAAATTTTTTATAAAAAAATTAATTAAAAAATTGAATTATACAAATAAATTTTATGATGTGATTATTATGGTAAATATTCCTGAATTGAAAAGAGGCATAGCTAACGATATGACAGAAGCTATTGGAAACACTCCTCTTGTAAGATTGAACAGATTGACAGAAGGATTAGAAGCGGATGTGCTTGTAAAGGTCGAATCTTTTAATCCGGTAAGCAGTATTAAGGATCGTATTGCAGTAAATTTAATTGAAACTGCTGAAAAGGATGGGTTGCTTAAGGAAGATTCAGTAATTATCGAACCTACAAGCGGTAATACCGGTATTGGTCTTTCCTTTGTGGCAGCTGCAAAAGGCTATAAATTAATTTTAACCATGCCTGAAACCATGTCCATTGAAAGAAGAAAGCTTCTTGCAGTATTCGGTGCTGAAATAGTTTTGACTCCAGGCAGTGAAGGTATGGGCGGAGCTATTGCCAAGGCAAAGGAATTGGCAGAAAGCACTCCAAATTCATTCATGCCACAGCAATTTGAAAATAAGGCAAACTCTGAAATTCACAGATTGACTACCGGTCCTGAAATTTATAGGGATACCGATGGTGAAGTGGATATTGTTGTATCCGCTGCAGGAACTGGTGGAACCGTAACTGGTATTGCACAATACATCAAACCTTTAAAACCTGAATTCAAGGCGGTTGCTGTTGAACCGGCCACTTCCCAAACTTTAGGAAAAGGTGAGAAAGGACCTCATAAGATCCAAGGTATCGGTCCAGGTTTCGTTCCTGATGTATTGGATTTGGACTTGATTGATGAAGTCATTCCTGTAAAGGATGAGGACGCAGGAAACACCTTGTTGAGATTGGCTAGAGAAGAAGGTATTTTCACTGGAATTTCCTCCGGTGCAGCTACTTGGGCAGGTTTGGAACTTGCTAAACGTCCCGAAAATAAGGGAAAAACCATTGTAGTTATCTTACCGGATACAGGTGAAAGATACTTATCCACTGAGTGGGTCTTTGGAGATTTATTCTAAGTGGATATGCGGAATACGATTTAGGGATTTATTCTAAATAAATCTCTTATTTTTTATTTTTTTAGAATTTTTATTGGATAATTTTTCAAAACTATTTTTCATATATTTTAAATTTTCATTATAAATTAAAATAGTTTATATATTAAAAGATAAAAATATAACTTTGTTATTATAACAGATGTTAAGTTTATATTAAATTAAGTATAAATATATGAATATATTAACAATAGTTAAGTATTGCTTATTAATTGAATGGTGAATTTATGTTTGACGATTTAAGAGATGATCTGCAGGCTGCAAAAGCAAGAGACCCTGCTGCCAGAAGCAGTTTAGAGATATTGCTTTGTTATCCTGGTATATGGGCCATTATTTTACATAGGTGGAATCATTGGCTTTGGACACATCACTTGCCGTTTTGGGGAAGATTCTTCTCTCAAATATCAAGATTCCTGACAGGAATTGAAATTCACCCTGGTGCTCAAATAGGTAAAAGAGTATTTATTGACCATGGAATGGGCATTGTAATAGGTGAGACAACTATTGTTGGAGATGATGTCTTAATCTATCAGGGAGTTGTTCTTGGAGGAACAAGTCTAAGTAAAGGCAAAAGACACCCAACTGTTGAAGATGCAGTTGTAATCGGTTCTGGGGCTAAGGTTTTGGGAAACATTACCTTAGGTTGCTCTTCTAAAATAGGGGCCGGAGCAGTTGTATTGCAGGATGTTCCAAGAGGTGCTACAGCAGTAGGTGTACCAAGCAGGATTATTCATGAAGATAGGAGATGTGTCTTGGATTTAGAGCATGAGTTCCCCGACCCTGTTTCATCAGCTATTGACTTGCTATTGGAACGTCAGGATGAGCTTGAAAAAAGAATCAATGAATTAAGTCATTTTCATGATTTGGACCATTTTGAATTCAGTCATGATTCTGAAGTTGAAGATGTATTTAAAGGTGCTGATGGAAAATTATTTTATAAATTGAATAATTATATGGATGATGAATAAAAAAATTTTAAGCATTTTGGAGGTATTTTATGAAACCACCTTGTGAAATGGTAGTATGGTATATCATACCAGCTATTAGATCTGAACTTGCAAAAGATTTATTGAAATTAGGTATGAAACAAAAGAAGATATCTGAATTGATGGATATTACCCAGCCTGCAGTATCTCAGTATTTGACTGATAAAAGGGGTAGTGGCATTGTATTTAATGATGATGTAAAGGCATTGATTCAGGAATTTGCAAATGACTTGAATGAAGGAACTGCAACCAAATTTGATATTATCCCTCGTACATGTTACATTTGTAAAAGAATAAAAACCGAAGATGTCATTTGTCAAATTCATAAGGAAAAAGGACATATGCCTGCAGATTGTAGAGCATGTTTAGGTTCTGAAGCACATTTATTATAATTGGTAGTATTTTCTACTGATTTTATTTTAAGGATTATTATCTATAGGCTATTTTATATAAGGATTATTTTTCTATAGATATGGTTATTAGACTTATTTTTATTTTAACAAGGTTTTAAGGAGATATAATGGAAATTTATAGTACTATGTCAAGGGAAAAGGAAGAGCTGAATACATTGTTTGAAGATAAGATCAAGCTCTTTGTCTGTGGCCCTACAGTTTATGATGATGCTCATATCGGTCATGGAAGAACTTACATTTCCTTTGACACCATAAAGAGATATTTGGAATTCAAGGGATATTCTGTATTCTACTTACAAAATATTACTGATATTGATGATAAGATCATTAACAGAGCAAAGGAAAGTGGTGTAGACTCCAAATTGCTTGCAAAGAAATTCGAAAAGAGATTCATTGAAGATATGGCTGCTTTAAATGTAAAAAGCGTTAACTATTTTGCAAGAGCTACTGACCATATGGAAGAGATATTGGATCAAATTCAAAGATTGATTGATAAGGGATTTGCATATGTGACTGAAACTGGAGTTTACTTTGAAGTTGCCAAATTCAAGGATTATGGTAAATTGGCCAATCGTAAGATTGAAGAGCTTGAAACCCATAGGATTGATATTGACAGTTCTAAAAAGAGCCCTAACGATTTCGCATTATGGAAGAATAGGGAAGCGGAAGAGTTTGCAGGTGAACCTGTATGGGACTCCCCTTGGGGTAAGGGAAGACCTGGTTGGCATATTGAAGATACTGCAATCACTGAAAAGTACTTTGGACCTCAATATGACATTCATGGTGGAGGACTTGACTTGATATTCCCTCACCATGACTCTGAGATTGCTCAGATGGAAGCGGTATCAGGTAAGGAGCCATTGGTACAATACTGGATGCATACAGGTTTCCTAAATGTTTCAGGTGAAAAGATGTCCAAATCATTGGGAAACTTCATTACCATTAGAGACTTATTGAAGGAATATTCCGGTGAAACATTCAGATTGTTCGTTCTTGCAACCCATTACAGAAGTCCAATAGACTTCAGTGAAGTAAGCTTGCATCAAGCTGAAAAGAATGTTGCACGTATAAGAAACTATCTTCAAGTTTTAGATGAGAAGATCAATGAGGAATTTGAAAAGGGAAATGTTTCAGATGATATTGCAAAATTGGCCCAATTGGAAGAAAATGAACTTTTCGAGGAATTGCTTAATTTTGATTATTATGTATCATCTTATGATGCATTGAATGAAGGGGTAAGTGAATTCTTCAAGAGTATGGATGATGATTTCAGCACTCCTAAAGCCATTGCAGCTATTTTCTCATTCATCAAACAATCCAATAAGGATTTAAATGAAGATAATATAATCATTGATGATCTATTGGCTATCAAGCACTGGTTCGCAGATATCAGTCAAATATTAGGTATTGATTTCTTTGCTAAAGATGATGAAACCAGTGGTGATGAAGAGGAATTATTAAAGATAATTGCTGACGTTCGTCAAAAATTAAGAGCTGAAAAGCAATATGATTTATCTGATGAAATCAGGGATAAGCTTGTTTCATTAGGAATTGAAGTAAGTGATTAGTTTCTAATCATTTATTTTTTCTTTTTTTACTTTTTTTATTTCACTTCTTTAGAATTTTTTATTTTTATTTTTATTTTTTT